>NZ_JARBFT010000030.1:0-2952 GCF_028863985.1 Vibrio chanodichtyis
CGCATCACGCCAATGCCGCGCGTTGTGAATCTGTCTTGAATCGCTTGTTAGGTCACGACCAAATGGGTAAAAAGTCTCTCGTGAATTATGGATAATCAATACGAATTGAAGAAAAAGACAAAAATCGAAGCCGAAGTATTTGGCATCGCTCTACCTTGAGGTCTTGCGGGCGTCACTCTTCAATCGCGCCCCGATTAAGGTGCGCACGAAAGCGCCTCAAGGGTATCATGGAAATGACTAATATTCGTCCTTTTTTCCTTATTTCCTCTATCCACGTTTTGCTCTTCCATACTCAATCGACACTGCTCTGCATTGCTCATGTGATCCCGTCGTGACCTAACGCTCGCCTAAGGGGCTGGCAACGAACCAACCAACTTAACGCATAGCAAATTAACCACAAAACCTGCCGCATAACAAAAATGCCGCGCGTTGACAGTCCCTCTTGAGGCGCTTGTTAGTTTCGTAGCCGATTGTTTAACAATGATTTTTCACCAAAATACTTGAACCATATTTTATGCAGAACTATCGAGCAAAAACACGTCCAGTATCAAACGCTGTGAAGTTGGCAGCCAAAACTCAAAACGATCAAGGTTGAGTTGGGCAATGAGCGGATTTCCAACAAAGAAAACGCACATAAAGCGATGTTGCCGCTTTTGTGAAACCAAACTTGCCGTGTGGACGCTTCCACAAAATGGAAGCATCGAGGTTTGCTTACTTTAGCGATCTTGTGCCAACGACATTTTCAACGCTTTCTACCTAATCAGCATCAAACAAAGCACCAAAGCCAATTCGTGAACTTTGAGCACCAAAAGCCGAATTATCGAAACCATTAACGCAAATTTTATGAATTTTCTTGATAGAAACTAACGCCCGCTTAAGGGGCTGACAACGCATAACAAACAAACTCAAACACAGCAACCGTAACCACCACAGCTCAATGGGACTGAAAACGCTACGCGTTGGCAGTCCCTCTTGAAGCGTTTGTTAGGGCTATGACCAAGCTACAAATATTAAATCTCCATAACCACAAATAATAGTCGCAAGCAGGGTCAAAATAATTGCCATAGGATGTAGTATTTTTATATATGGCCTGTAGGCATCTTTTGTTTGAACTGCATGCGCTGGAATCATGTCCAATTCATTGACGTCTGAACTTAATTTGTACACGTAGTAATCTGCAATCAACAACGTCACTAGCATCATTGAACCACTTCTTTGAAACCATGCCTCTGGTTTATCGTCAAAAATATTCAACCACCCATTCCAACCAACTAATAGGATGCATGAGGAACAAATAAAGCCAAGAATGGCTATAAGCATCGAATTTCTATAGAAATTCTTCCAAGAATTATTTTCAACATTACTCACAGTAGATTTGTCTCTCAAAAATAGCCCTAACGCCCGCCTAAGGGGCTGGTAACGCTACAACTAAACTTAACGCATACCAAATTAATCACAAAGCCCAAAGTATTACAAAAACGCCGAGTGTTAACAGTCCCGCTTGAGGCGCTTGTTAGTTTCGTAGCCAATTGTTTCAAAATGATTTTTCACCAAAATACTTGAACCATATTTTATGCAGAATCATCGAGCAAACAAACGTCCAACATCAAACGCTGTGAAGTTGGCTGCCAAAACTCAAAGTGATCAAGGTTGAGTTAGCCAATAACCAACTTTCCAACAAAGAAAGCGCACTCACAGCGATGTTGCTGCTTTTGTGAAACCAAACTTGCCGTGTGGACGCTTCCACAAAATGGATGCGTCGAGATTTATTGGCTTCAGCGATCTTGTGCCAGCAACCTTTTCAACGCTTTCTACCCAATCAGCATCAAACAAAGCACCAAAGCAAATTCGTGAACTTTGAGTACCAAAAGCCGAATTATCGAAACCATTAACGCAAATTTTATGAATTTTCTTGATAGAAACTAACGCTCGCCTAAGGGGCTGGCAACGCACCAACCAACTTAACGCATAGCAAATTAACCACAAAACCTGCCGCATAACAAAAATGCCGCGCGTTGACAGTCCCTCTTGAGGCGTTTGTTAGAACAATAGTGCACGCGGGCTAAATATTTCTTTATGCCAATCAAGCTCAGAGTCTGAAATCTCCGCATCAATATTGTATTTACTCATAACCTCGCACACGACCTCTTTAAACCAAGGCGTTGCATTGGGAGCAAAAATCACCTCATCAATAAAATCGCCACTAACAGGTATTGTAATTCCATAGTTTCGATTACGCTCATATGGCTCGACTGCGTTTTTATCTACGATACACAATCTAATTTCTTGTTCATGGCGATAGGCAGGATGCTTATAAAAGAAATCATCAAGCTTATAGTCGTATAAGTGAGAACATTCGGTCGAAGTCCTTTTTGTGCTCTCCCTCTTGTACAAAGGCTTAGGGTATTCCGAAAAGCTGAAGTAGGACACAAAATTCAAGCGGCATGGGTATGTTTTGAACTTCTTAGAATGTTCGATAAGACTTTTAAGTTTCAAAGTCGTTGTCTTAATCATCAAAGATTCTGCATTTGAACCATATAAATTCCACATAGCCATAGATTCGCCTGTGGATTTATACCAACAGCTAGTGTAAATCCATTCTTTTGCCCAATCATTCTCCATTTTAGGAGCTATCCCTTGCTCATGATAATTAAACATCACAGATGCTAACCCCTCTAATTCGTCTTCAAAAAGCGATGTTTTAGGGATGAATAGACCTTTTGTGATCAGACTAATAAATTGAGGTAATTGGATATACCTTGCTATTTCCATCAAAATCCTACTTCTACAGTTGAAACTATGTTCTAACGCCCGATTAAGCAGTGAGCAACGCCCAAACCAACTCAACGCATCACAATGTTCATCACTGTCGTTCACGCATCACGCCAATGCCGTGCGTTGTGAATCTGTCTTGAATCGTTTGTTAGGTCACGACCAAATGGGTAAAAAGTC
>NZ_JARBFT010000031.1:0-2593 GCF_028863985.1 Vibrio chanodichtyis
TGCATATTTCGGAGCATTCCGATCAGTCATTTCGGGATTATCCGATCACCCATTTCGGTTTAAACCGATCACCGATTCCGCGATTATCCGATCACTTTTAGCCTAACCCCGAAATCAGTGATCGGAATACCGAAAACCGCGATCGGAATGTCCGAAATCCTTCCTTTTTCTCTTTTAAATCAATTAGTCGCTATTCTTTACATCTTAAAAAATAACGTAAGGAAGCGACCATGACCAAAAAGAGAACGCCAATGAACAAAATCAAAGAGGTATTACGCCTCAAATATGACTGCGGGCTGTCTAATCGTGATATCGCTTCTTGCCTAAAACTCGGTCCGTCCACCATATCAGAACTCCTGACTCGCTTTAAACAAAGCCAACTCGGTTGGCCTCTACCCGAAAGTTGCGGCGATGCCGCGCTCACACAGGCGCTATACCACGACAAAAAAGCCAATCACAAAAAGGTTATGCCAGACTTCACTCAATACGCTGTCGAACTCAGGCGTAAAGGTATGACGAAGATGCTACTCTGGCAGGAATATCACTTTCAATATCAAGAACAAGCGTACGCTTATACCCAGTTTTGCGAACACTTCACTCGCTGGTTCAAAAATCAAAAACGCAGCATGCGTCAGCTTCATATGGCGGGAGATAAGCTGTTTATCGACTACTGCGGACCTCGGCTTCAGGTGGTCAACCCCGATACAGGTGAAGTTCGAGAGGCGGAAGTGTTCGTGGCCACCTTAGCCGCATCGAATTACACCTATGTTGAAGCCTTCCCGAGCCAAGGCAAGTCCTACTGGTTAGAAGCGCATGCCAATGCCTTCGAACACTTCGGTGGTGTGCCGCATCTTTTGGTTCCCGACAATCTACGCAGCGCCGTCACCCAAGCTAACCGCTATGAACCAAGACTGAACGACAGCTATCAAAAACTGGCAAATCACTACCAAACCGCAGTGATGCCTGCTCGCCCTTACAAGCCGAAAGACAAAGCCAAAGCTGAGAATGCGGTACTCCTCGTAGAACGCTGGATCATGATGCGGTTGCGCCACCAAATCTTCCACACCTTCAAAGAGCTGAATCTCGCTATCCGAGAGCTGATGAATGAGTTAAACCAACGTGAGATGAAACAGTATGGCGCGAGTCGTAAAGCGTTGTTCGATAAACTCGATAAACCCGCGTTAAAGCCTCTGCCTAAGCAGCGATACCTCTATACCGAAACCAAACGAGCCAAGGTTGGGCCTGATTATCACATCGAATATCGCCGTCACTACTACTCAGTTCCCCATCAGTTGGTCGGCCATTATGTTGAGCTGGAAGCCACGAATCACTTAGTCCAACTCTACCACCAAGGCAATTTGGTGGCTCAGCACCCACGCAGCCAAAAAGAACATGGCAATAGCACCCAGTCCGAGCACATGCCAAGCAATCATCAGCATCAAAAATGGTCTCCAGGCCGCTTACTCAACTGGGGATCGAATATTGGCCCAGCGACACGAGAGGTCGTCAATAAAATCCTGAACTCTAAACCTCATCCAGAGCAGTCTTATCGTTCCTGTCTTGGCCTGCTCAATCTCAGTAAAACACACGGCGGCACTCGACTAGAGCAAGCTTGTAAAGATGCGCTAATGCTCACAAAACCTAACTACACCTTCATCAGCAACCTGCTTAAAAACAACCGTGAAGGCCAGTTGAGTAAAGACACGACAAGCACCCCAAACCTTGTTCACAGCAATGTTCGAGGCCCAAACTGTTATCACTAGGAGAAGATAAATGAATGCACTGAACGACCAACTCAAAACCCTGCGCTTAAGCCATGCTGCGAAAGCGTTAGAGCAGCAACAAGAGCAACTGACCACCTACGCAGAGCTGAGCTTCGAGGAAAGACTAAGCCTGCTTCTAGAAAGTGAAATCTTGAGTCGTAGTCATAGCAAAATCCAAGGCCTAAAACGGCAAGCCAAACTAAGAGTGGATGCACAGCCAAGCCAACTCATCTACAAAGAAGGACGAAATCTCAATCGCCAACAGATGAGCGAACTGCTAACGGGCAGTTATCTACACAAACACCAGAACATCTTGATCACGGGGCCAACGGGTGCAGGCAAAACGTATCTTGGCTGTGCACTAGCAACGATGGCCTGCGACCAACAACAAACCGTCAGGTATTACCGATTAAGCCGCCTACTTGATGACCTGACCGCAGGTCGCTTAGATGGTAGCTATCAAAAGCAACTCGAATCGCTGGCTAAAAAAGCGTTACTGATCCTTGACGACTGGGGTATGGAAAAACTGACTCAAGAGCATGCAGGCCACTTATTGGAAATGCTGGAAGACCGTTACCAAAATAGCAGCACAATCGTCATCAGTCAGTTACCTGTAAAAGAGTGGTACAACATGATCGGCAATGCCACCGTCGCAGACGCGTTAATGGATCGTCTGGTACACAATAGTCATCGAATAGAACTGGGGGGAGAGTCAATGAGAAAACTGGCGCAATCCGATCACTTAGGGTAAAAATAGGAAGAGAGAAAAATGGTAGAGTCAGGTGATCGGAATAAACCGAAACGAGCGATCGCAATCACCGAAATACGCA
>NZ_JARBFT010000032.1:0-2506 GCF_028863985.1 Vibrio chanodichtyis
TATCCACGTTTTGCTCTTCCATACTCAATCGACACTGCTCTGCATTGCTCATGTGATCCCGTCGTGACCTAACGCCCTGTTAAGGTGTGAGCAACGCAATACCGAAGCTTCCGTAAACCACCTTAAACACAAAACGTAACGCACACCAAAAATGCCAAGCGTTGCGAATCACTCTTAAACAGTTTGTTATGAAACTTTATCTATGACATCAGACAGATAACTCTCAATTAAGGATTCCCAACCGTGGTATACATAGCCATTGTAAATTGAATAAAAACCACTCCCCTCAGTTCTATGTGCTTGATTTACTAATGCCCTTTTGTATTCATTTTTTCTCTGTTGCTCCAACTGTTTGAAAGCATCTGGTGTCATATAGTACACAAGCATGTCGATTTGCTCGTCTGGTAACAACCTAAGTAAACCAATTCCATTTGAACGCGAGTAGTTTAATGCCCCACGTTGGTACGCGGAGGAAGTTGCAAAAAGCCCTTTAACATTGACTCCCGTTATTTGATTAAGTTTTGCTTTAAACTCCTCGACGTCATCAACTGGAACGGGCTTGGAATAGTCTTTACATTCACAGACCCAAAGCATAGACCAAGTGTCTGCACCTGGAATCCAAATTTCAATTGAAATATCTACGATAATATCGCTGTCCCTATCCTTCGAATAATATCCCTTCTTTTGGAATAAGCGACAGCAACTGGGATTTAACCCCAAATAACCAGAGCTTACGAGATCCTTTATATTAGCGAAGACGATATCTTCAAACTTGTCACCTTTTTCTACTGTGTTCAAACTTACCTCCAAGTTTCATAACGCCCGCCTAAGGGGCTGGCAACGCACAACCCAACTTAACGCATAACAAATTAACCACAAAAATCACCGAATACCAAAAATACTACGCGTTGACAGTCCCTCTTGAGGCGTTTGTTATGTGTTTGAATACCTTGATACTTCTATGAGATTACCATCCGGATCTCTGAAATAGAATGATGTGATCACACCTTGCGCACCTGTACGTTTTACAGGCCCTTCCATGATAACCACACCTTGATTTTCCACATGCTTCATTGCATCAGACAAATCTATGTCGGTGATAAAGCATAAATCTGCACTCCCAGATCTGACATTCTGAGCTTTAGGCTCAAATTCGTTACCAAGTTGATGAAGATTGATTTTCTGGTGGCCAAACTCTAAAGCAATCCGACCAGAGCCAAAACTAACAGCTTTCATGCCCAACACTTTTTCATAAAAGCTCACTGTTGTTGGAATATCTGCAACAGTCAAAACTAAATGATCTAGGTGACTAATTTTCATCAGAAGCTCCACTTTCGAAGAAAACACATAACGCCCGCCTAAGGGGCTGGCAACGCATTACTACAAAACTAAAACACACCAACCGTAACCACTACGGCTCATTGGGACTGGAAACGCCGCGCGTTGACAGTCCCTCTTGAGGCGTTTGTTATGTGTGTGTTCAAACCATCAAATTTAGTCAGGAACTACTATTAAACCTAATTGCTCTAAAAGTTGTTCTTGCTGCCACGAACAGATTTTTACACCTGTAAGGTCAACTTTCCGAGGGTCTAAACCATACAACTCCGAGTGGCTCAAATCACAACCTTGCAACCTACACTGGCTCCAACACCCTTCAGAAAATACTCCCCGACTTAAATCAGACTCTTTAAATGATGCACCACTCAGATTTGCGCCAATCCATCTATTCTCAAACAAATCACACTTTTCGATACACTGTCTTTCAAAGTTGGCGTATGAAAGATTACAACCTGTTATATAAGCTGAACAAAAATACATTCTGTTCGATACCTGATTCATGAAGCTAGCTTGAGCAAAATTGGCACCCTTTAAATCGCATTCTCTGAACTCGATACCAAAACAATTTGCACCTTTGAAATACGACATTGAAAGACTGCAGTTTTTAAAAGATGCATCTCTAAGATCCGAGTAAGAAAAATCACACCCCTCTAATTCACCTCGTTCAATGAAAGAACAATCTACAAATTGTGTATCGCGGAGGTTCGCTCGTTTAAAGGAACAGCAGAAAAATTTGCAATTTTTAAAATACTGACCACTCATGTCTTGATGTGAAAAGTCTGCTTGTACATATAACTGGTCTGTTTTATCCATTTTCTAGCCCTCTTTCTATTTGAGTCGAAGACTAACATTTACCAACCAGTTCTCAAGAAAAATAAACACCTTAAAAACAGCAACTTACAACCACTTAAAATCGCAAAAACAAGGTACCAAATTGACGCTCTAAGGCACTGTTTTTTAATTCACCCATGCCGCATGGCTAGAAAAAAGTTTTGATTAATCATGGCGCTTGCAAGAAAAACACATAACGCCCGCCTAAGGGGCTGGTAACGCACCAACCAACTTAACGCATACCAAATTAATCACAAAGTTCAAAGCATTACAAAAATGCTGCGCGTTAACAGTCCCTCTTGAGGCGTTTGTTAACTGGCCAGAGCTGAGGATTTCC
>NZ_JARBFT010000033.1:0-2356 GCF_028863985.1 Vibrio chanodichtyis
TTCCTCCTTAGCTCAGTCGGTAGAGCGACGGACTGTTAATCCGCAGGTCGCTGGTTCGAGCCCAGCAGGAGGAGCCACTTTTCAAAACCCAGTCTTTGACTGGGTTTTTCTTTATCTGCCATTTACCCCCACCACTGTAATACCTTGCCTCTCAACTTATTTTGAAGCGAAAATTTAATCCAACTCATACTTTTGAACTTAGTTCGTATCAATAAATAAGCTGACTGATTACTATCCCTTTGACATAAAAATGTCATAAAAACTTAATCTTCTTACACCATTCCCTATCGGTCGCACCATGAAACTAAAATCTCAAGCTTACTTATTATCAGCCTTGATCCTGATTGCGCTACTCACTCTGAGCGCAACAGGATTATGGACTTTACGGGTCGCGAGTAATCTCGATAACCAAGCCCGTGTCACCGAACTGTTTAATAGTGCCTATAGCATTCTGACTGAAGTCGAAAAAATGGCTCAAGAGGGCACACTGTCAGAGCCTGAAGCCAAAGCGCTTGCCACGCGTATCATGCGTAACAATCTGTACAAAAATAATGAATATGTGTATGTGGCCGATCACAATATGACCTTTGTCGCCACCCCACTCGACCCACAACTGCACGGCACCAGCTTCCATGATTTTAAAGATGGGCAAGGCAACAGTGTGGGTCGCTTAATCCAAGATGTGCTACGTAATCAATCGGGCAGATTAGTGGAATACACTTGGACCCAGCCACAAGCTGACGGCTCGATTGAAGAAAAACTCTCCATCGCTCGTAAAACGCCACACTGGGGATGGGTGGTGGGTACTGGGATTGGCCTCAACGAAGTCAATGCCCGTTTTTGGTCTACTGCACAGTGGCAATTAAGTTTGTGTGTGGTGATCGCGCTAGGAATTTTGTCGCTACTGCTACTGGCCATGCATAAGATCCTACTGATCATTGGAGGTGAGCCGAATGAAGTTCGCAGCGCAGTACAAGCGGTAGCACAAGGGCATATTCGTCGTCAATTTGCCGCCAAAGCACCGAAAGAGAGTATTTATGGCGCAGTGCAGCAGATGAGTGGTTCACTGGCGGATTTGGTCACTAAACTGGAACAAACGATGGCGGCGCTACGCAGTGAACTGGCTGACACCGGAACTCGAGCGCACAGCATTGCGCAATTAACCCATAGCCAGCAGCAATCAACCGCAATGATTGCCACTGCGATGACGGAAATGGCCTCTTCGGCCAATCAAGTCGCCGATTCGGCTCGTGATACGGCATTAAATACCGATCAGGCAGATCAGCAAAGTCAGCATACCCAACAGTTGATCCACAATACTGTGCTCAATATTCAAGGTTTGGCGACCCAATTACAAACTGCGAGTACCGCGGTGGCCGAGCTGGATCAGGATGTGAATAATATTGTCAGGGTGCTCGATGTGATTGGCGATATTGCGGAACAAACCAACTTACTGGCGTTAAATGCGGCGATTGAAGCAGCACGAGCCGGAGAACAAGGTAGAGGCTTTGCGGTGGTCGCCGATGAAGTGCGTAACTTAGCGGGACGCACACAAACCAGTACCAAAGAGATCCAGCAGATGATCCACAATCTACAGGCTGGCTCACGCAATGCGATTCAAACCATCCAAGTGTGCGGACAAACTAGCCGCAATAGCGTGCAAGAATCTGAAAACGCGGCGGCAGCTCTCGCCTTAATTGTCAGTGCGCTAGAAAGCGTATCGTCGATGAGCCACCAAATTGCCACCGCGGCGGCCGAGCAAACCCAAGTCAGCGATGATATTGCGTTGCGGATTAATATGATTGAAGAAAGTGGCTGCGAGTTAAGCCGCGTGGTCACCCAAAGCCACAACAGCGCGCAAACTTTAACTCAGCTTGCAAATGAGTTAGAACAGTGGGCAGGCCACTTTTCCGTGACCCGTTAACCACCAAAATTAGCAATAAACCATGTGGAATAAGCACGTCTCGTTACGTGCTTTTTTAATTTTCTTCACTTTTTAACGCAGAAAATACCGATGCCTAGCGCACTTTGATTGCCGATTTAGCCACAAACTGGCGATCTAAATGGACAAAAACAGGCCATTAAGTATAGAAAAACATCAAACAACACTTTTTTTATATTTTCATGTTGACGGCCACCACGAAAACCCTTTTAATACACCCCATCGCCCGGATAGCTCAGTCGGTAGAGCAGAGGATTGAAAATCCTCGTGTCGGTGGTTCGATTCCGCCTCCGGGCACCACAATTTTAATTGTTGGTGCTACCAGCAATAATCAATGTGCCGACTTAGCTCAGTAGGTAGAGCAACTGACTTGTAATCAGTAGGTCACCAGTTCGATTCCGGTAGTCGGCACCA
>NZ_JARBFT010000034.1:0-2172 GCF_028863985.1 Vibrio chanodichtyis
GCTTGACACCCAATGAGTCAGAACGATTGTATTGGGAAAACTCTAAAACCGTGGCCAATTTTAGTTGACCACTACAGTTGGCATTGAGAATGGAGCAAAAACTTTTGCAATTACACAGTACAAGGCGAGATTCACATCTTGTGGCTTCTCAGATTTTAAAGTTTCTCCGAACTCTTTTTCACACAACCTTCCAAACAAATTCACGTTTTTCGAGTACAGACGTAGAACACGCTCTAACTCTTGTGTTTTTGAATGCAGAAAGTTCAAACCATTTAATCTAGCATTATGAATAGCGAAATTTTCATGTCCAATTCTACCTATTGCTTTTAGAAATGGGGTATGCCCCATTTGGTATTTACCAAAAGTGACAGGGAAGTCTAGATGTAAATCGACAAATGGATACTCATTAGTAAAAGGGCCATCAAACTGAATAGCTTTAGCACCTTTTACTTTCACGCCTTTCCCAATTTCAATATAAATAGCCTCTCCACAACTCGGACAGCAAAATCTTATAGGCTGAAAATCTCTGTTGGACATACCTATTCTGCAGTCAACTAAACACTCACAAGTTGTACATTCAAATCTTTGATTAAAATTCATTTATTATTACCAAATTACCTAGCTGCTTAACGCCGCGTTAAGGGGTGAATGCCGCATAAGCCAACTTTCTGCAAACCACTTTCACCACCAAAAATCACCGCACACCAAAAATGCCACGCGGCATGAATCCCTCTTGAACGCCTTGTTAGGCGACTTTACTAATGCCCGAATTTATTGCCCCTAAAACCCCCAACATTAAAAAAATAGCCGCAAGATAGACATAGTATACTTTGCAATAACTAACATTACTCAAAGACAACGTTTTATTTTTATCGAAATTAACCAATATCCAATGAATTAGTGACACGAATATTGGATAGCTCATTAGCAATATTATGCTGGATATTAGGGTTACATTATCTTCGGACAGTCCAAAACTCAACCATACGAACACTGAGTAAGCAACGGCCTGAATTCGGAATAAATTAATTTTAGGTTTCACCTCAAAATTGTACTTATCTCGCATCACCTCTGCGAATTTCAACTGATCGAGAATAAACATTTTCATACCTAAACTGACAGCAATTGACAATATTACTGCACTATGTACTTGATTCTGTGTATAGCTTAAACCAACAAATCCTGCATAATAGATGATTATTTCTGCAATGTAGTGTTGGTAAAAATCTACAGCATCAAGAATAAACCCTTTCCACTTAAAGATACTTTCTGATAACGATGCAATTGAACTGACTGAAAGAAAAAATGAGATCATAATAAAAATTCTATTTAATGAACCAGCCTTTTTATATAGTTCAACCGCCTCTATAAAGCTTTCACGTATATTCAACCTTCTCTCAATCTCCATAAATTGCCTAACGCTCGCCTAAGGGGCTGGCAACGCACAAACTAACTTAACGCATAGCAAATTAACCACAAAAATCACCGCATACCAAAAATGCTACGCGTTGACAGTCCCGCTTGAGGCGCTTGTTAGTTTCGTAGCCGATTGTTTCAAAATGATTTTTACCAAAACACTTGAACCATATTTTATGCAGAACTATCGAGCAAAAACACGTCCAGTATCAAACGCTGTGAAGTTGGCAGCCAAAACTCAAAACGATCAAGGTTGAGTTGGGCAATAACCAAATTTCCAACAAAGAAAGCACGCCTAAAGCGATGTTGCTGCTTTTGTAAAATCAAACTTGCCGTGTGGACGCTTCCACAAAATGGATGCATCAAAGTTTGATTACTTTAGCGATCTTGTGCCAGCGACATTTTCAACGCTTTCTACCCAATCAGCATCAAACAAAGCACCAAAGCCAATTCGTAAACTTTGAGCACCAAAACTCAGTTTTTCGGAGTATTTAGCACCAATATTTATGAATTTTCTTGATAGAAACTAACGCTCGCCTAAGGGGCTAGCAACGCACCAACCAGCTTAACGCATAGCAAATTAATCACAAAAACCTGCCGCATAACAAAAATGCCACGCGTTGACAGTCCCTCTTGAGGCGCTTGTTATGATTCACCTTGCCACTCACGTGGCGTATCACTACAATAATGAAAACTTTAAATGAAGGAATACATTATGTCTACCGCTAGCATACGCCTTGACCAAAGCCTCGTCGA
>NZ_JARBFT010000035.1:0-1369 GCF_028863985.1 Vibrio chanodichtyis
ACGTTTTGTCATAATGTCACCTATTAACTTATGAGATGATAATATCACCTCTAATTAAGTGACCAAATTCACCGTACCACTACAAACTGAGAATGCTGAGTCTGTTGCTATGCATATGAAAGGAATTAAGGATGCGTTATCCTCTGATGCCAAGGCATTAGATGTATTCTTTGAGGAAATTATCGAGACTGGTTTTCTAAAAAATACACAGCATGATTGTTTAGAAATTTACCCGCAAATTTTGGCGGGAGAGTTAGCATTTAGACCTGCATTATTTTTAGATTTTGATCCTGATTATGATAAAGAGTTAGTTGCTTTTAGAGTATCCACAGACGACTTTCAAAAGTATAAAGATTTATATAAAGATATTTCTGAAGTTCTATCTCGTCAGCTTATTCTTGTTGCTGGGATCAATAACATTATTCATCGTAAAGATCACAATAAGTTTAAAGATATTGGCAAAACAACACCTAAGTCGCTGAATGATTTTGCAGACTTACCGTATGGTTTTAAAGTAGCTCATTTAGATGAGTGTTGGTATGAAATTGGTGAAGATGCTATCAACAATCAGCTCCGTAACTCAATTGCTCATGTCAAAGCAGAGTATGATGATGTTTCTCAAATTATTACTTATTACCCTAAGAAAGAAGGCATAAAGCAAGAAAAAGCGGAGTCAATCTACTTTATTGATTTTATGAGGAAAATTCTTATTTCATACCGTGAAATGCACCGGCTACATCAGTTAATCAAATGCATGTTTAACTATGAGTATTTGATGCGTAAAAAAGCTGCTTAACAAACGCCTCAAGAGGGACTGTCAACGCGCGGCGTTTCCAGTCCCAATGAGTCGCGGTGGTTACGGTTGTTGTGATTGAGTTTAGTGTTAATGCGTTGCCAGCCCCTTAGGCGGGCGTTAACTGGCAAAGCGGAAAATCTATCAACATTTGAGAAAAGGAATTTACGAATGTTTCGTTGTGGTCAATGCCGACATTTTGAACGAGCTAAAAACAATCTCAAAGATTTGTGTGGAGCTTGGGATCAGCCGACGATAGCAACGCGTGAAGCTTGCGGATTTTTCACACTCAGAAAATTGGTGCGAGATCCGAAAACTTCAAACGAAGCGTAAAGTGATGATTTGCATAGGTGAAATGTTCGGTGGAAATCCTCAGCTCTGGCCAGTTAACAAACGCCTCAAGAGGGACTGTTAACGCGCAGCATTTTTGTAATGCTTTGAACTTTGTGATTAATTTGGTATGCGTTAAGTTGGTTGGTGCGTTACCAGCCCCTTAGGCGGGCGTTAGGTCACGACGGGATCACATGAGCAATGCAGAGCAGTGTCGATTGAGTATGGAAGAGCAAAACGTGGATA
>NZ_JARBFT010000036.1:0-1252 GCF_028863985.1 Vibrio chanodichtyis
CTGTAGTGGTCAACTAAAATTGGCCACGGTTTTAGAGTTTTCCCAATACAATCGTTCTGACTCATTGGGTGTCAAGCCACCGTTATACTGATGCGGCCTGAGCTGGCTATAATATCCAATAATGTAGCGGATGATCTCTTGTTGAGCCTCTGCAAAGCTACGATAACCTACTGTTGGAACCCATTCCGTTTTCAAGCTTCTAAAGAAGCGCTCCATCGGCGCATTATCCCAGCAATTTCCTCGGCGAGATAAACTTTGTTTTATTTGAAAACGCCACAGTAATTGACGGTATTGACGACTCGTATAGTGACTGCCTTGATCACTGTGGAACATGACGCCTTTAGGCTTTCCACGAGACTCATAAGCCATCGAAAGCGCTTTGCCTGTTAATCGTGTATCAGGTGATACTGACATTGCCCAACCAATCACTTTTCGAGCAAAAAGGTCGATGACTACTGCTAAATACATCCAACGATTTCCCGTCCAAATATAGGTCACGTCACCCACCCAGACTTCATTTGGTGCCGTGACAGCAAACTGACGATCTAAGTGATTCGGGATTTCAATATGCTCTTGTGAGGCTTTACGGTAACGATGTTTTGGGACTTGGCAACTCACTAATCCCAGCGTTTTCATCAGCTTTGCTGCTCGGTAACGACTCAGACTCACGCCTTGGTTTGTTACAATATCAGCAATGGTTCTTGCTCCTGCAGAACCATTGCTTGCCGTATAAGCTTCGCTAATCAAACTACGAAGTTTTACGGTTTCCGCCTTTATTTCTGTTGGCCGTTTCAGCCAATAGTTATAACTGCTTCGATGAACATTGAAGACTTCACATAATGTTTTTATGCTGTGGCTCTGCTTGAGTTTCTTGATCATCAAGAATTGTTCAGTGAGTCCGACATCAAGAGAGCCGTGGCTTTTTTTAATATTTCATTATGCTCTTCAAGACGAGCGAGCTTCTTTTTTAATTCACGAATTTCAATTTGCTCAGGCGTCATTGGTGACGCTTTGGGTGCTTTGCCTTGGCGCTCTTGTTTTAATTGGCGAACCCACTTATCCATCGTAGATTTACCTACATTCATGGCTTGAGCCGCTTCAGTCACTGAGTAGTTTTGATCGAGCACTAATTGTGCCGCTTCCAGTTTGAATTCGGCACTAAATAGCCGTCTTGTACGTTTTGTCATAATGTCACCTATTAACTTATGAGATGATAATATCACCTCTAATTAAGTGACCAAATTCACCGTAC
>NZ_JARBFT010000037.1:0-1228 GCF_028863985.1 Vibrio chanodichtyis
AGACTTTTTACCCATTTGGTCGTGACCTAACAAGCGATTCAAGACAGATTCACAACGCGCGGCATTGGCGTGATGCGAGAACGACAGTGATGAACATTGTGATGCGTTGAGTTGGTTTAGGCGTTGCTCACTGCTTAATCGGGCGTTAGTTTGCTCAAGGCTAGTGGTTAACTAGGCTAGATTTGCTCGGATATCTGCAATGGTTATGAAGAGCTTGTTCTCAGCGTCTTGAAATGCTTGAAATCCATAACGTTCATAGAAGTGTTTGGCTCCGTCTTTGGCATCAACGATAACCACGGGAAACGCTACACTGTCACTGGCTGCGAGTAATTTTCTGAGAGCATCAATAAGCAGCCATTCGCCAAAACCTTTACCTTTGTATCGGTCATCGACAGCTAAACGAGCGATGAGACCGCCTGATGTTGATAATTGGTGTTTCTTCTGTAACTTGTCAGGCAAGGCTTTTAAATCAATAGGTGTCATAGTGAGTGTGTAAAAGCCGATGATATGTGTATTGTTGTTATCATCTTCCAAAACGAACGTTCTCGTATTGTCTTTTTTGGCTTGCTGACTCGCCATTACTTTTAAGTAATTATTTAAGGCTTCAATGCCACAATTGAAACGGTTACGATCGTGTTTGTCTTTGTCGAGAAGAACCGAATTCATCATTGAGTTTTACTCTCATAGCGTTCAGATGCTAATTTGAGTTTGGTGTTTATTGTTGCTGGATTATCGAGCGCTTCCATTAACAATAGGGCATCAGCTTGGCTAAGCTTTAGGGCTTGTTCACGTTCAATCACTTGTTTTGCTTTTTCGATTGCCGCATTTAAAACAAATGAATTAATGCTAGACATGCCGGCGAGCGCGGCAGCTTTTGTGAGTAAATATTGAGTGTCGACATCAACTCTGGCGGTGATGCGAGGTAAGGTTGTTGCCATATTTTTATTTCCTATTGTGCCAAATTGTCACGCTGGTATTATGGTGTTAAAGTGTTCGCGGGTCAATGCCTGTGTCACTTTGGCACGCAAACTAACAAGCGCCTCAAGCGGGACTGTCAACGCGTAGCATTTTTGTATGCGGGGATTTTTGTGATTAATTTGGTATGCGTTAAGTTGGTTTGTGCGTTGCCAGCCCCTTAGGCGAGCGTTATGATTCACCTAAATTTAGTAAAACACCTTGATATCACGGTAAAAATTTTCATGTGATCCAAGTGCGATAAGCTCAAGTG
>NZ_JARBFT010000038.1:0-999 GCF_028863985.1 Vibrio chanodichtyis
TAACCTGAACTCGGGATAAAAATAGGCGGGAACTAAAAGCTGGCTCTGCGATCAGATCTTTCGACCAAGAAGGAAATCATCGCAGAGGAGCCAGCTATGAAAAAGTTAACCGACTTATTTTGCCATGTCGACGATTTTTGTCAGGCTTTTCTTCCCCAGTGGCAAAAACTTCAACTAGAGTGCGGTGAGCGCAAGCGAAACCGTAAAGGACGCATGTCTGAAAGTGAAATAATGACCATCATTATTGCTTTTCATATGTCACATCAGCGTGATTTCAAGAACTTCTATCTTGGTATTATCCACCGATACCATAAAAGTGAATTCCCGACATTGCTGAGTTACACACGCTTTCTTGAAGTGATGCCTTCTGTGCTTGTCCCTCTCAGCTCATTCTTTACTCATGTGAAAGGAGAACCAACAGGTATTGAGTTTATTGACTCTACCAGCATTAAGGTTTGCCATAATCTACGTATCCCAAGACACAAAGTGTTTAAAGGGACGGCCACAAGAGGTAAAGGCACGATGGGCTGGTTTTATGGCTTTAAACTTCACATCATCACCAATCACCTTGGTGATATAGTTGCAGCGAAACTCACGCCAGCTAATACCGATGATAGAAAGCCCGTTCGTGAGCTATCTAAAGGGCTACTCGACAAACTTTATGCAGATAAAGGCTATATCAGTAAAGCGCTCACCGAAGATTTAAAAGATGATGGAATTACGCTAATCACAACCCATCGAAAAAACATGCCGCCAAAAGTTCTTGCCGCTTGGGATAGGGCGATGTTGTCGAAACGCTTCATTATCGAGACCATCAATGACCAATTGAAAAACATATCTCAGATTGAACATTCTCGTCATCGGAGCTTACATGGTTTTATGTTGAACTTGCTTGGCGGCTTAATTGCTTACTGTCTAAAACCAGAAAAGCCATCACTCAACATCACCAATACTGAAAAGTCTGGCTTGATGGCAATGGCTTAAACCGATCTCAGGTTA
>NZ_JARBFT010000039.1:0-894 GCF_028863985.1 Vibrio chanodichtyis
CATCACTTTACGCTTCGTTTGAAGTTTTCGGATCTCGCACCAATTTTCTGAGTGTGAAAAATCCGCAAGCTTCACGCCTTGCTGCTATCGTTGGCTGATCCGACGCTCTGCACAAATCTTTGAGACGGTTTTCGCTCGTTCAAAATGTCGGCATTGACCACAACAAAATATTCGTAAAGTCCTTTTCTCAAATGTTGATAGATTTTCCGCTTTGCCAGTTAACGCTCGCCTAAGGGGCTGGCAACGCACAAACCAACTTAACGCATACCAAATTCACCACAAAAATCACCGCATACCAAAAACGCCGCGCGTTGACAGTCCCTCTTGAGGCGCTTGTTAGTTTTGTAGCTCATTGTTTAATGATGACTTTTTATAAAAATACTCGAATCAAATTTTATGCAAAATCATCGACCAAAAACACATCCAGCATCAAACGCTGTGAATTTGGCAACCGAAACTCAAAACAATCAAGGTTGAGTTAGCCAATAACCAACTTTCCAACAAAGAAAGCGCACATAAAGCGATGTTGCTGCTTTTGTGAAACCAAACTTGCCGTGTGGACGCTTCCACAAAATGGATGCGTCGAGATTTATTGGATTCAGCGATCTTGTGCCAGCGAAATTTTCAACGCTTTCTACCCAATCAGCATCAAACAAAGCACCAAAGCCAATTCGTAAACTTTAAGCACCAAAAGCCGAATTATCGAAACCATTAACACAAATTTTATGAATTTTCTTGATAGAAACTAACGCCCGATTAAGCAGTGAGCAACGCCTAAACCAACTCAACGCATCACAATGTTCATCACTGTCGTTCTCGCATCACGCCAATGCCGCGCGTTGTGAATCTGTCTTGAATCGCTTGTTAGGTCACGACCAAATGGGTAAAAAGTCT
>NZ_JARBFT010000004.1:0-70073 GCF_028863985.1 Vibrio chanodichtyis
ATTTCCTTCTTGGTCGAAAGATCTGATCGCAGAGCCAGCTTTTAGTTCCCGCCTATTTTTATCCCGAGTTCAGGTTAAGTAGCTTTTAATTTAATTGGCTAACTTTTGTAAATCGGCTTCAATTTCGGCAATTTTGTGGGTGACGACCTGTTCTAAATGGCGTAAGTCATTGAGGATTTTCTTTTTTAAATCAATGTCATTCATCACTTGTGGTGAAGTGATCTTGTTCAGTTCATCGATCACCAGCGTCAAATTTCGATTAATCTCCGTCACTTGTTTGTAGTGCTGAGGGTTACTATCGATCAGTAGTTTTTTGATCTGCCGTGGATATTTAAACTTAACACTTTTTGCAAATAACTCGCCTTTTTGCTTTTTAAAATAAATCTTTAACACATCAGCGTGAGCCTCTTGGCGCAGGGAATAGCGTTCAATTTGGCTCGGGTCATTGATACCCAAGCCAAGCAAATAGGGATACATAGGCGACCTCTTGGTTAACATCAAACGGCATTAACATTTCAACTTACGGCACTGCACCTGATCGGGTTTAGTCATGTGCTCCATTGACTCTAGCAGTCAGCGAACGAGATCAGTGGTTTAATCGTCAAGTTGTGCTCAAGATCGCATCCAAACTCCGCTCACGTGGTGATGGCGAAGCTTGGGCTGGCTCTTCTTACTGAGCACTCGGCGCTAAATGAGCCACATTGTTAAACAGCGTTTCGCGTAGTTGCTGCTCTTCTGCCTCATTGAGACGGGTGCCTTGTGAGTTAGTCAGAATAAATAAATCTTCCGCTCGCTCGCCAATGGTGGTGATTTTGGCCGCATGTAGGTCAAGATTGAGCTCGGCAAAGGTGGCGGCGACCGTGGCCAGTAATCCCGGAGTATCGAGTGCAACAAATTCGATTAAGGTGCGTTTTTTGCTTTTAGTCGGCAGAAAATCGACCTGAGTTTTGACTTTAAAGTGTTGTAAATTGCGCGGAATACGGCGTGTTTTTTGAGTGGTTGGGCGGCCATCTTCTAGCACATGCACGAGGTGGCGGATCAAGGCTTGTTGGCGTGATTCTTCAATTGCCCGCCCGTTATGATCCAGCACCATAAAGGTATCGAGCACATAACCATCTTTACTGGCCATGATCTGTGCGTCATGCACGTTAAGATTGCGCCGATCAAGCTCGGCTACTACGGTTGCAAATAACGCCGCTTGATCTTTGGTATAGATAAACACTTCAGTCCCACCACGGGTGGCTTTTTTGCTTAGTAATACCAGTGGCTGGTTGGGGTCACTATGGCGTAATAAATGGGCGCAGTGCCAGGCAATTTGTTGGTGGGTATGGCGCAGGAAATAATCGGCCTTAAAGCGCTGCCACAACACTTCAATTTCACGGCTAGTGAAGCCCTCTTTGCGCAATTGTGCCAGCGCCATTTGTTGATTGTGGCGAATACGCTCACGCACATCGACCGGATTTTCTAAACCACGGCGTAGAGCCCGTTGTGTGGAGTAGAACAGCTCGGCAAGTAGGGTACGTTTCCAACTGTTCCACAGCTCAGGGTTGGTGGCGCAGATATCGGCCACGGTCAGACACACCAAATATTCCAAACGTTCTTCATCGCGCACCTTTTTGGCAAACTCGATGATCACATCCGGATCGTAAATATCACGACGCTGAGCGGTGACTGACATCAACAGATGATTTTTCACTAGCCAAGCGACTAGCTTCGCTTCCGGTTTTGATAGCCCGTGCTCAATACAGAAATCAAACGCTTCATTTGCGCCAATCTCCGAGTGATCACCGCCGCGGCCCTTACCAATATCGTGGAAGATTGCCGCGAGGATCAATAACTCTTTTTTCTGAATTTTGGGGTAAATTTCACAGCAAATCGGGTGGCGATCGTGATTGTTTATATCACTAAATAGATGAATATGTTTGAGTAGACGCATGCTGTGCTCATCTACCGTATAAACATGTAATAAATCAAACTGCATTTGGCCGACAATTTGATGCCATTGTGGCAAATAAGCGGCGAGTACCCCTAATTTGTGCATCTGGCTGAATGCCTTATGCAACGCATTGGGATGACGCACTAGCTCGATAAATTTTTCTCGTGCGGCTGGAATGGTATGCAAAAATTTATTCAAACGGCGGCGAGCCGTGCGCAGTTGGCGCAGGGTGGCAGGGGCAACGGATTCGATGCTTGAATCATTAGCCATGTGCAAAAACATATCCAAAATGGTTTCAGGGCGCGCTTGGAACAGGGCTGGTTTGCGCGCTTCAATCAGATTGCCTCGGCGTTGAAAATCGTCATCAATCACCACGGCAGGTGCTTCTTCACCATTATTTAAGATCGCTTTATCAAAAATTTTTAGCAGCATCTTGTTGAGTTCGGCGACCCGGCGTAGGGTGCGGAAAAACTCTTTCATCATCATTTCTACGCCACGGTTACCTTCACCAAAGTAACCGAGATGACGAGCGACTTGCACTTGATGAGCGAACGTTAAGCGATTGTCGTAACGTTTGAGTTCAATGTGCAGTGCAAAGCGTACTTGCCATAGGAAATTTTGACACTCAACCAACTCACGATATTCCGCATCGGTGAGAAAACCAAAGCGGCTCATTTCATACAGCGAGGTAGCACCAAAATGGCGACGAGCGATCCAGCTTAAGGTGTGAATATCGCGCAGCCCACCCGGAGTTGATTTAATATCCGGCTCTAAGTTGTAGGTGGTATCGTGATAGCGAGCATGACGTGCTTTCTGCTCTTGCACTTTAGCTTGGTAGAACATCTCACTTGGCCAAAAGGATTCCGAATGAATGACCATTTTTAGCTGATGAAAGGTGGCCGCACAGCCACAGAGTAAGCGTGCTTCTTGCAAATTGGTGGCGACGGTTAAATCGGTTTTGCCGATTTCCGCGCACTGTTCAACGGTGCGAACCGCATGGCCGATCTCTAATTTTAGATCCCACAACAGGGTTAAAAACTGACTGACTTTATTGGCGACCGGCTCACTGAGTGGCTGCTGTGAAAGCACCAGCAAGTCAATATCTGACAGCGGATGCAGTTCTCCGCGTCCATAGCCACCGACTGCAATCAGGCTGACTTCGAGCAGTTGATCGAAGCCAAAAAATTGCCACAGGCGGTGCAGCAATAAATCCATATATTCTGAGCGGCCAAGTACAAGGTCGGTGATCGGATGATGATTGAAAAAAGCCTGTTTTTGATACTCAGTAAAACTTTCCAACTGTTGCTTTAAACTGTCAACGGTGAGTTGGTCGGGTTGAAAGGTCAGTGGTGATTGATACGGCATAGCGCGTCCATGCAGGCGTTAACACGAATGGTGTCAATCTAGCAGATGAGAGCCAATAAAAAAATATCCCTGACTGAGCAGGGATATTTTTAAGCCAGCACGAATTAAGCGTTATTTAGCAGTCGTGGTAGCGTTTCATCTTGGCGCAGGGTGAGAATTTCACAGCCGTTCGCGGTGACCAAAATCGTGTGTTCCCACTGGGCTGACTTTTTGCCATCGGCGGTATAAACGGTCCAATTGTCTTGATCATCTAAGCGGCAACCAAACTTACCGGCGTTAATCATCGGTTCAATGGTGAAAATCATCCCTTCACGCAACACAGTGCGATCACTATTTTTGTAGTGCACCACTTGTGGCTCTTCATGGAATTCAGCGCCAATGCCATGGCCGCAATAATCACGGACGATAGAAAACTTAAAGCGTGGATTGTTTTTATTATTGGTCTTGATGTGTTTTTCGATTGCGGTACCAATCTCACCTAGTTGTAGCCCCGGTTTCACCAGTTTCAGCGCCAGATACAGACACTCTTGCGCGACATGGCACAGACGTTTGTCTTCAATCGAGGCTTCTCCAATTACAAACATTTTCGAGGTATCGCCGTGGTAGCCATCTTTAATCACGGTAATATCAATATTGAGAATATCGCCATCGCGCAATACCGCTGGACGCAATAGCTGGCCAAACTGGCTGTCTTGAGTAGCAGGAATGCCGTGACACACAATATGGTTGATTGAGGTACAGATCGATTTAGGAAAGCCGTGATAATTCAGTGGTGCCGGAATTGCGCCTTGCACTTCAGTAATGTACTGATGACATCTCTGATCTAATTCTTCGGTGGTTACGCCTGCTTGCACATAAGGTTCAATCATTTCCAGAACCTCAGCAGCTAAGCGGCCAGCAACGCGCATTTTTTCAATTTCTACGGCATTCTTGATTTTTATAGACATCAGCTTTCTCTACTCACGGGTGAGCACACAAGGTGCGAGTGGCGCTATTGTAACAATGGACAGATGAAGCGCAAGGAGACAGGCTGAACTGAGCCAAAATCCTTGGTTAACTGAACGATGATCGCGAGTTAAAAAGTACTATTCAGCTTAACGGACGACAATTTTTACTAGCCACATTAGGCCAAAATATGGTATAAAGCGCGCCGGAATCCGGGTCCTTATTCTCCAGATTGGCGAAAAGGGTCGGGAGCCACAAACCTAATTATTTAAATCACACACATTTCGACACGCGTTCCGGGGTGCTCCAATTAAGGGGTCGGATACGTGGGGAATGTGGAGGCCTAACCCCATAGAGGATTTTAAAATGGCATCTGTATCAATGCGCGATATGATGAAAGCGGGCGTACACTTCGGTCACCAAACTCGTTACTGGAACCCAAAAATGAAGCAATTCATTTTCGGTGCTCGTAACCGCGTACACATCATCAACCTAGAAAAAACTGTACCTATGTTCAACGAAGCTCTGGCTGAGTTAGTAAAAGTTGGCGACAAAAAAGGTAAAGTTCTGTTTGTAGGTACTAAGCGCGCAGCGTCTGAGTCTGTTAAAGAAGCAGCTCTAGCAAGCAACCAATACTACGTTAACAACCGCTGGTTGGGCGGCATGCTGACTAACTGGAAAACAGTTCGTCAGTCAATCAAACGCCTGAAAGAGCTGGAAGTTCAATCTACTGACGGTACTTTTGAAAAGCTGACTAAGAAAGAAGCTCTAATGCGCACTCGCGAAATGGAGAAACTGGAAAAGTCTCTTGGTGGTATCAAAGATATGGGCGGCCTGCCTGATGCTCTGTTCGTTATCGATGCTGATCACGAGCACATCGCTATCAAAGAAGCGAACAACCTAGGTATTCCAGTATTTGCTGTTGTTGATACTAACTCTAACCCAGATGGCGTTGACTACATCATCCCAGGTAACGACGACGCGATCCGCGCTGTTCAACTGTACCTGAATGCAGCGGCTGAAGCGATCAACGAAGGTCGTAACAAAGACGTAGCTGCTGTAGCAGAAAAAGACGGTTTCGTAGAAGCGGAATAATCTCGGCTCTGAGTCAAACTTAGGTGCTATCTGCCACATTCGGCGTTATTCGCCATAATAGTGCAGCATAGACCAAGTTATAGTTAGCATTGGGGGCCGATAATGTAGGCCCTCAAATTTTATCCAATCCAGAATTAACTGAGGAATAGAGAATGGCTGTTACTGCTGCTCTAGTAAAAGAACTGCGCGAGCGTACTGGCGCGGGTATGATGGAATGTAAGAAAGCCCTTGTTGAAACTAACGGTGACATCGAGCTGGCAATCGAAAATATGCGTAAGAGTGGTGCTGCTAAAGCTGCTAAAAAAGCGGGCAACATCGCTGCTGAAGGCACCATCATCATCAAAGAAGGCGAAGGCGTTGCTGCTCTGGTTGAAGTTAACTGCCAAACTGACTTCGTAGCCAAAGACGGTAACTTTGTTGCATTTGCTAACCAAGTGGCTGACGCGGCTCTGGCTTCTAAAGCTTCTATCGAAGAGTTACAAGCACAATTTGAAGAAACTCGCGTTGCTCTAGTTGCAAAAATTGGTGAAAACATCAACATCCGTCGCGTTCAGTACGTTGAAGGCGCTGCTCTGGCAACTTACCGCCACGGCGATCGTATTGGTGTTGTAGTTGCAGGCTCTGCGGATACTGAAACTCTGAAACACGTAGCAATGCACGTAGCGGCTTCTCGTCCAGAATTCCTGACGCCAGATGACGTTCCTGCTGAAGTGGTGGCTAAAGAGCGTGAAGTTCAAGTTGGTATCGCTATGAACGAAGGCAAGCCAAAAGAAATCGCAGAGAAAATGGTTGAAGGCCGTATGAAGAAATTCACTGGCGAAGTTTCTCTGACTGGTCAACCATTCGTTATGGAACCAAAGAAAACTGTTGGCGAAATTCTTGCGGATAAAGGTGTAACTGTTTCTGCATTCGTACGTCTAGAAGTAGGTGAAGGCATCGAGAAACAAGAAGGCCTAAGCTTTGCTGAAGAAGTAGCGATGGCGGTAAAAGGTTAATCCTAGCCGATTGCTCACTAAAAGACCGTGGCCATGGCTGCGGTCTTTTCACGACTATCTTTTCACGACGAATTGGTCGATGGTTAGCTATGATGTCGCGATTAATCGTGATGAATAGATTTAAGCGCTGGCTCAAGTCTATTCATGACTGTTAATCCTCAACTCTCTTTGGAAGGAAACTCCCATGACAACGAATCCTAAACCCGCTTATCAACGTATTCTGTTAAAACTCAGTGGTGAAGCGCTACAAGGCACGGAAGGTTTTGGTATTGATCCTACCGTACTTGATCGTATGGCTCAGGAAGTAAAAGAACTGGTTGAACTGGGCGTGCAAGTAGGACTGGTGATTGGTGGGGGTAACCTATTCCGTGGTGCTGGCCTGGCTAAAGCGGGAATGAACCGCGTGGTGGGTGACCATATGGGGATGCTGGCGACAGTAATGAATGGTTTGGCGATGCGTGATGCACTGCACCGAGCTTATGTGAATGCGCGTTTGATGTCAGCGATCCCACTCAATGGTGTGTGTGACGACTACAGCTGGTCTGATGCGATTCGTGAACTGCGTCAAGGCCGTGTGGTCATTTTTGCTGCAGGAACCGGTAACCCATTTTTCACCACTGACTCTGCGGCGTGTTTGCGTGGGATTGAGATTGAAGCAGATCTGGTTCTCAAAGCGACCAAAGTGGATGGGGTTTACAGTGCTGACCCGGTAGCCAACCCAGAAGCACAACTGTATGATAAGCTGACTTACAACGACGTGCTTGATAATGAGCTGAAAGTGATGGATTTGGCGGCGTTTACTCTAGCGCGTGACCATAAAATGCCGATTCGTGTGTTTAACATGAACAAGCCTGGCGCGCTGCGTCGTGTCGTGATGGGTGAAGCGGAAGGCACACTGATCAGCGATGCACAGTAATTGTCTTTGCAACCCAACGCTCTCAAAACGAAAACAAGAATTAAGGTGATATTGTGATTAATGAGATCAAAAAAGATGCGCAGCAGCGTATGGAGAAAAGTGTTGAAGCACTAAAAAATGGCCTATCGAAGATCCGTACTGGCCGTGCTCATCCAAGTTTATTGTCGGGTATTTCGGTTGATTACTACGGCGCTCCAACTCCACTTAATCAGGTTGCTAACGTGATTGCAGAAGATGCACGAACGCTGGCGATCACCGTGTTCGATCGCGATTTGACGCAAAAAGTTGAAAAAGCGATCTTGATGTCTGATCTGGGTTTGAACCCAATGTCAGCCGGTACCCTGATCCGTGTACCACTGCCACCACTGACCGAAGAGCGTCGTCGTGATCTGGTAAAAATCGTGCGTGGTGAAGCGGAAGGTGGCCGAGTTGCGGTGCGTAACATTCGTCGTGATGCGAACAACGATCTGAAAGGTCTACTGAAAGATAAAGAAGTTTCAGAAGATGATGAGCGTCGCGCACAAGAAGAAATTCAGAAGCTGACCGATGCGGCAGTGAAGAAGATTGATGAAGTTCTTGCGGCTAAAGAAAAAGAGCTGATGGAAGTTTAATCGTCTGATCTAGCGAACAAAACGCTGTGCTCGCAGCCCAGCGTTTTTTTATGCTACTCTTGCGCCTCTTTGATTGTTTATTGTGTTTCTTATGCAAAATCTATCTATTCCCAAGGAATTATTGCCTAAGCATATTGCTGTGATTATGGACGGCAATGGCCGCTGGGCGAAAGCACAGGGAAAACCGCGGATATTCGGTCATAAAAATGGCGTTACTGCGGTACGTAAAACCATTTCAGCCGCCGCTCGCCTTGGTATTCAAGCTATCACTCTATTTGCTTTTAGCCGTGAGAATTGGCGTCGCCCTGAGGAAGAGGTTGGGGGGCTGATGGAGCTCTTTATCACGGTGCTTTCCTCCGAGATTAAGAAACTGCATAAGAACAATTTGCGTCTGCGTGTGATTGGCGATAAAAGCCGCTTTAGCGAACATCTACAAGCCAAAATCGCGCAAGCTGAAACGTTAACCGCCAATAATACTGGCATGGTGGTCAACATCGCCGCTAACTACGGTGGTCAGTGGGATATTTTGCAAGCCACTCAAGCGTTAGCCAATAAAGTGGCGAAAGGCGAGCTGATGCCGACTGAAATCGATGAGGCGATGATCCAGCAACATTTAACCATGGCCGATCTGCCAGAGGTTGATTTGCTGATTCGTACCAGCGGTGAGTGCCGAATTAGCAACTTTATGCTTTGGCAACTCGCTTATGCAGAATTGTATTTTACGCCAGTCTTCTGGCCTGAATTCGATGAAAACTGCCTAATTGAAGCAGTGACTTGGTTTGTTAACCGTGAGCGCCGTTTCGGTTGTACTGGTGAACAAATCAAGGCATTGATGGAAAACTGAATATAGGACTTCTCAATTTGAAGCAGCGAATCATTACTGCGCTTGTTCTCGCGCCTTTGGTGATCTTGGGCATTATTTATTTGCCTTTATCGTGGTTTATGGTGGCACTTGCCGTGGTCACGTTACTTGGATTTTGGGAATGGACGCAGTTCGTTAACCAAACTTCGCGCCCATTATCTATGCTGCCTGCTTTGCTGTTTGGTGGACTTAGCCTTGCTTTGATCAATGTTGAATTACCGAGCATCAGCCAGATGGCCACTCCCCATTTGACCCTGTTGATGATCGGCAGTGTCTGGTGGGTAGTCTCGAGTCTTCTCGCGTTGACCTATCCTCGTTCGCGTCCCTGTTGGGAACCTTCGAGCAGTGTACGGCATGTATTTGGCCTGCTCACCCTGTTGCCTTTTTTCTGGAGCGTGGTGTTTTTACGCGCGCACTCTTACCTCAGCGATCCCTTTTATGGCGCGAAGTTAGTGCTGTTCGTCTGTTTTCTGGTCTGGGCGGCTGACAGTGGTGCTTATTTTGTCGGCAAAAGCTTCGGTAAACATAAAATGGCTCCCGCAGTCAGCCCGAATAAGACTATTGAAGGCTTAATCGGTGGGATTGTGATGGCGATGCTGGTCGGTTATTGGGCCGCCCAATGGTTTGCGATCCCATTCAGTTCCACTGTTAGCATGTTGCTGATCATTTTAATCACCGTAGTGATTTCGGTATTGGGTGATTTGGTTGAAAGCATGTTTAAACGAGTGTCTGGTATTAAAGACAGCAGCAATATTATTCCTGGGCATGGCGGCATTTTGGATCGAATTGATAGCCTAACGGCCGCGTTCCCAGTGTTTGCTCTACTCTATTTTTTATTCTAATCATCAGGCTGCTTAAGCAGCCTGCTGTGAATAACAGCGATCTTCACTATGCGTAAACTCACCATTTTAGGTGCCACCGGTTCAATTGGAGCCAGCACCCTCAAAGTGCTAGCACAAAATCCACAGCAGTTTTCGGTCGTCGCCTTAGTTGCTGGCGGCAATGTGGCCAAAATGTACCAACTGTGCTGCCAATGGCAACCTAAGTACGCAGTGATGGCCAGCGCCCAAGCGGCTGCAGAGTTACAACAATTACTCAAATCACAGCCGATGGCCACCGAGGTGTTGTACGGTGAATCCGCGATGTGCCAAGTGGCCGCGCTGGATGAGGTGGATACCGTGATGGCAGCGATTGTCGGCGCGGCGGGGTTATTGCCGACCATGGCGGCGGTCAAGGCGGGCAAGCGGGTACTGTTAGCCAATAAAGAAGCGTTGGTGATGTCTGGCCAACTGTTTATTGATGCCGTCGCTCAATTCGGTGCGGAGCTGATCCCGGTTGATAGCGAGCACCATGCCATTTTCCAATGTCTACCGAGTGAGATTCAAGTTGAGCTCGGACGCTGTGATTTACAGCAGCACGGTATTGAACATATTTTATTGACCGGATCGGGTGGCCCATTTCGCTATAGTGATGTGGCACAGCTTGATCAAGTCACGCCAGAACAGGCGATCGCGCATCCAAACTGGTCCATGGGACCGAAAATCTCCGTCGACTCAGCGACC
Source organism: Vibrio chanodichtyis (assembly GCF_028863985.1). NCBI lineage: Bacteria > Pseudomonadati > Pseudomonadota > Gammaproteobacteria > Vibrionales > Vibrionaceae > Vibrio > Vibrio chanodichtyis. The sequence continues at coordinate 10,288 of NZ_JARBFT010000004.1, forward strand.
ATGATGAACAAAGGTCTTGAGTATATTGAAGCGAAATGGCTGTTTAATACCTCGCGTGAGCAGCTTAAAGTGCTGATCCATCCTCAATCGGTGATCCATTCGATGGTACAGTACAAAGATGGCTCGGTACTGGCGCAGATGGGAGAGCCGGATATGGCTACGCCGATCGCTTATGCTTTAGCCTATCCGCAGCGCATTGCTGCCGGAGTGCCAGCCCTTGATTTCACCCGCATACAACAATTGACGTTTATGGAGGTGGATTATGCTCGCTACCCTTGCTTGCAACTGGCGATGGAGGCTTGCTTTATCGGCCAGCATGCGACCACTACACTTAATGCCGCCAATGAAGTGGCGGTAGAGGCTTTTTTAAAGCAGCAGATTCGCTTTACCGACATCGCGCGGATCAATGAGCAGGTTTTATCTAAGGTTTGTGCAACCCACACGCCGTTCGATTACCGAGACTTGGAAAGCCTACTTGAGCTAGATACAATGGCCCGACATTTTGCCCACCAAGCCATAACAGAGCGCCAAGTATGAACGATATCCTCTGGAACTTTATCTCCTTTATCATCGCGTTGGGTATTTTAGTCGCGGTGCATGAATTTGGACATTTTTGGGTCGCGCGACGCTGCGGCGTTAAAGTGGAAAAATTTTCAATCGGCTTTGGTAAATCGATTTGGTCACGAACGGGTCGTGATGGTACCGAATATTCGCTGGCGATGATCCCACTCGGTGGCTACGTCAAGATGTTGGATGGTCGAGTGGATCAAGTCGCGGCAGAACAGCAAGGCATGGCGTTTGACCAACAATCGTTGTGGAAGCGCTCTGCGATTGTCAGTGCTGGACCATTGTTCAATTTTCTATTTGCCATCTTTGCCTACTGGCTGATGTTTATGATTGGTGTGCCCGCGGTGAAACCTGTGATTGGTGAAGTCACACCTTACTCAATCGCTGCGCAAGCGGGTCTCGAACCCGGCATGCAAATTAAAGCCGTTTCTGGTGTCAATACGCCAGATTGGGAGTCGGTCAATATGGGGCTGATCGGCCATATTGGCGATGCCAGTTTGACCTTAACCGTGACCAGCGCACAAGAAGTGGGTCATGAGCAAATCAAGACAATTAATCTGCGTGATTGGAACTTTGACCCTGAAACAGAGTCTGCTATGAGGGCTCTTGGTTTTAAGCCGTTTACGCCGGAAATTTCTAACCAATTAGCCAATGTGACTGCCCAAGGGGCAGGTGAGCGGGCTGGGCTGCAAGCTGACGATATCTTGTTGCAAATTAATGGTCAGACGATCAGTGAATGGCAACAAGTGGTGACGGCTATTCAAAGCCACCCGAATACACCGATCGCCGTATTGGTACTGCGGGCGGGGCAGCAAGTTGAACTGTGGCTCACCCCCGATAGTCGAGAGCTTTCGCAAGGAAAAGTGATCGGCTTTGCGGGAATCGCACCAAAAGTCGCAGAATGGCCGCAAAACTATCGATTTGAATTGCAATTTGGTGTATTTGAGTCGCTTGGCAAAGCGGTTGAGAAAAGTGGCCAAGTGATCAATCTCACTGTTAGCATGTTAAAAAAACTGCTGGTCGGTGATGTGGGGTTAAATAACCTCAGCGGGCCAATTTCCATCGCCAAAGGGGCGGGGATGACCGCAGATTTTGGTTTTGTCTACTTTTTAGGCTTTTTAGCCCTGATCAGTATTAACCTTGGCATTATTAATTTGGTGCCGCTGCCGATGCTCGATGGTGGGCATTTGCTGTTTTTCATGATTGAAGCGGTGATCCGTCGCCCAGTACCAGAAAAGGTGCAGGAAATGGGTTACCGGATTGGTGGTGCTATCATTTTCTCTTTAATGGCCGTAGCAATCTTTAATGATTTTACTCGCCTGTGATCGATAAACATTAGGCAACCGTTGCAGTAAGGAATAACTCAAAACAATATGGCGATGAAACAGATTCTACTCGCGACATTGCTCGCTACCAGCGTGTCAGCCAATGCGGCCGAAAAATTTGTGGTACAGGATATTCAAATCAACGGTCTACAGCGGGTCGCCTTGGGTGCGGCTTTGCTGAGGATGCCGGTGCGGGTTGGCGATAGTGTCGATACGCAAGATGTGGCGAATATCATTAAAGCGCTCTATTCCTCTGGTAACTTTGAAGATGTCAAAGTGCTGCGTAATGGCGATATTTTGGTCGTGCAAGTCAAAGAACGCCCGACGATTGCCAGCGTTTCATTTTCTGGTAACAAGGCGATCAAAGAAGAGCAGCTTAAGCAAAATTTGGAAGCTTCCAGCATTCGGGTTGGCGAAGCGTTAGATCGCACGACCTTGAGCAATATTGAAAAAGGCCTAGAAGATTTCTATTACAGTGTCGGTAAGTACAATGCAACGGTGCAAGCGGTGGTTACGCCACTACCGCGTAATCGTGCCGACCTTAAGTTTGTCTTTACCGAAGGGGTTTCTGCCAAGATCCAGCAAATCAACTTTATCGGCAACCAAGTGTTTAGCGATAAAGAGCTGCTGTCACGCTTTAACTTGAATGTGGATATTGCGTGGTGGAATTTCCTGTCCGATGACAAATATCAAAAGCAAGTGCTGGCTGGCGATATTGAAGCACTGCGCACCTACTACCTTGATCGCGGCTATCTAAAATTTCAGGTCGATAGTACGCAAGTGGCGATCTCGCCAGATAAGAAAGGCGTGTATATCACACTCAACCTCAATGAAGGCGAACCATACACAGTAAGCCAAGTACAGTTCCGTGGTGAACTGAAAGGCAAAGAGGCGGAGTTTAGCGCACTGATCCCGTTTGAGATCGGTGAAACTTATAACGGTTCGGCAGTGACACGTTTAGAAGAGAGCATCAAGAAAGTGCTTGGTGAGGCAGGTTATGCATACCCACAAGTGCGGACCATTCCTGAATTTGATGATCAAACCCAGCAAGTCTCACTGGTAGTCGATGTTGAAGCCGGTAAGCGTATTTATGTGCGTGATATTCGGTTTGTCGGTAATAACAGCACTCGTGATGAAGTGTTGCGCCGCGAAATGCGCCAGATGGAAGGTGCGTGGCTCAACTCTAAAGACATTGAAACCGGTAAAGCGCGGATTAACCGGTTAGGTTTCTTTGAAACGGTGGATGTACAGACGGTCCGTGTGCCGGGCAGTGAAGATCAGGTTGATTTGGTCTACAGCGTTAAAGAGGCGAACTCAGGCAATATTAACTTCGGCGTCGGTTACGGTACCGAATCTGGGATCAGTTTCCAAATTGGTTTAGAACAAGACAATTTCTTAGGTTCAGGTAATCGGGTCGGCGTGAACGCGATGATCAACGATTATCAGAAAAACTTAACCTTAGAGTATCGCGATCCGTACTGGAACCTTGATGGGGTCAGTTTGGGTGGTAAGGTTTTCTACAATGAGTTTGAAGCTTCTGAGGCGGGAATTGTTGACTACACCAATGAAAGTTATGGCACAAGCTTAACCTGGGGCTTTCCATTTGATGAATTGAACCGCTTTGAGTTTGGCATAGGTTATACCCACAACAAGATCGGTAATTTACCCAGTTATGAACAAGCGGAAAAATTCCTGATCGCGCAAGCCAGTAATCTGGATGATGATGGTAATTTACTGACCAACGATTTTGATTTTAACTTGGCTTGGACACGTAACAACCTCAACAGTGGTTACTTCCCGACTGCCGGTAACTATCAGCGTCTGTTCTATAAAATGACCGTACCAGGTTCGGATGCGCAGTATTTCAAATTGCAATACGATGTGCGCCAATACTTCCCGCTGACTAAAAAGCATGAGTTTGCTCTGTTGCTGCGCGGTCGGTTAGGGTATGGCAATGGCTATGGACAGACCGATGGTCAAGATAACCTATTCCCATTCTATGAGAACTTCTACGCCGGTGGTTTTACCTCTTTGCGGGGTTTTGGCTCAAACTCGGCAGGGCCGAAAGCGGTTTACCGTGATCATTCCGGTTCCAACAATGGTAGTGATACCGCAACCGATGATTCAGTCGGTGGTAATGCGATTGGCTTAGCCAGTATCGAGCTGATTGTACCAACCCCATTTGCCTCTGATGAGGCGCGCAACCAAATTCGTACCAGTGTGTTTGTTGATGCGGCTAGCGTATGGGATACCGAGTTCGATTATCGCGAGCGTGGTGCCGATTACGGTAACCAGTATTACTATGACTATTCAGATCCCACGAATTATCGCGCCTCGTATGGGGTGGCGCTGCAGTGGGTCTCACCAATGGGGCCGTTAGTGTTTGCATTGGCTAAACCGATTAAAAAGTATGAAGGCGATGACGAAGAATTCTTCACCTTCACGATTGGAAGAACCTTCTAGGAGAGGAACATAATTTGAACAATATGATGAAAGCAGCCGGATTGGGTTTGGTTATTTTGAGCTCATCGATGTTGGCGAATGCGGCGCAAGCGGCACAAAAAATTGGTTACATTAACACTGCCCAAGTGTTTCAGGCCCTGCCGCAGCGTGAAGTGGTTTTGCAAAAAATGCAAAATGAGTTCAAAGATAAAGCGGCAGAACTGCAATCTATTCAAGCCGATGCCAAAACCAAAATTGAAAAGCTCAAACGTGATGGTCAGTTAATGGGCCAAGATGAAATTGAAAAATTGCGGATTGAAATTGGTCAGTTAGACAGCAAATACAAGATCAAAGCCCAAGCGTTGGAAGAAGCATCAGCGCGTCGCGAAGCAGAAGAAAAACAAAAGCTGTTTAAAGTGATCCAAGATGCAGTAACCAAAGTGGCAGAGCAAGAAGGCTACGATGTGGTATTGGATACCAGCGCGATGCAATACGGTAAGCCAGAGCACAATTTGTCTGAAAAAGTTATTAAAGCCATTAAATAATCGAGCATGATGATCACACTAACTTTAGCCGAATTGGCTACTATCACCGCAGGGGAACTGTTCGGTGATCCGAATGCACAAGTCAGTGCCGTTGCGCCAATGGATAAGGCTCAGCAAGGTGATGTGACATTTTTGTCTAATCCCAAATACAGTAAACATTTAGCCGACTGTAAAGCGACCGTGGTCATGGTGAAAGCCAGTGAGCGTGAATTGTGCCCGAGTAACGCTTTAGTGGTGGCCGATCCTTATGTCGCGTTTGCCAAAGTGACTCAGGCGCTGGATTCGACCCCAGCGCCAGCCTGCGGAATTGCGCCGAGCGCGGTGATTGCCGAAGATGCAAAGTTAGGCCACAACGTTTCGATTGGAGCCAATGCGGTGATTGAATCCGGCGCTGAGCTTGGTGATAACGTGGTGATTGGCGCAGGCTGTTTTATTGGTCAGCAAGCTCGCTTAGGGGCGAACACTAAACTGTGGGCGAATGTCACCATCTATCATAAGGTAGAGATTGGCGCTGACTGTTTAATTCAGTCCGGCACTGTGATTGGTGCTGATGGCTTTGGTTACGCCAACCAACGTGGTGAATGGATCAAAATCCCACAGCTTGGCTCAGTGCGAATTGGTGATCGAGTCGAGATCGGCGCTTGTACTACGATTGACCGCGGTGCGTTAGACGATACCGTGATTGAAGATAACGTGATCATCGATAACCAACTGCAAATCGCTCATAACGTGCACATCGGATATGGTAGTGCTCTAGCTGGTGGTACGATTATTGCTGGCAGCACTCGCATCGGTAAGTATTGCATTATTGGTGGCGCGAGTGTGCTCAACGGGCATATCGAGATTGCGGATGGTGTGACCATTACTGGCATGGGTATGGTGATGCGTAGCATTGAGCAGAAAGGCATGTACTCTTCTGGTATTCCGCTGCAAACCAACAAAGAGTGGCGTAAAACTGCCGCTCGAGTGCATCGCATTGAAGATATGCATAAACGACTGAAAGCTTTGGAAAAAATTCTGGAACAATCCGCTGAAGAGCAGCCCGATAACTCCCAAGCTTAAACGGTTGGTTACTAAGGCTCGCAGATTGCGAGTCTTTTCGCTGTTGGGTATCCCCCTATTTATCTATTTATACACAGGATGATGATTTTGAATACTGATAAGAAAACGATGAATATCACTGAAATTCAATCGCTTCTGCCGCACCGCTATCCATTTTTGCTGATTGATCGTGTGACCGACTATCAAGAAGGTAAGTACCTAATTGGCCTAAAAAATGTGTCAGTGAATGAGCCTCAGTTTACCGGTCATTTTCCACAACTGCCGGTCTTCCCCGGAGTTCTGATTTTAGAAGCGATGGCGCAAGCTACCGGTCTTTTGGCGTTCAAAACCTTTGGCGCACCAAAAGAAAATGAACTGTACTATTTTGCTAGCATTGATGACGCCAAATTCCGCAAACCCGTTACCCCTGGCGATCAACTGATGATTGAAGTTGAATTTGTCAAAGAGCGCCGTGGTATTGCGCTGTTTAATGGTATTGCCAAGGTTGATGGTGATGTGGTTTGTTCCGCTCAACTTAAATGCGCACGTCGAGAGTTTTAATATGATCCACGAATCTGCCCAAATTCATCCTAGTGCGGTAGTCGAGCCTGGCGCGATTATTGGTGCCAACGTTAAAATTGGCCCATTCTGTTTTGTTGATAGCAAAGTAGAAATCGGTGAAGGTAGCGAATTGCTCTCCCATGTAGTGGTCAAAGGCCCGACCAAAATTGGTTGTTTCAACCGTATTTTCCAGTTTGCCTCGATAGGTGAAGCGTGTCAGGACTTGAAATACGCAGGTGAAGATACGCAACTGATTATTGGTGATCGCAATACTATCCGTGAAAGCGTGACCATGCATCGCGGTACAGTGCAAGATCAAGGGATCACCGTGGTGGGTAGCGATAACCTGTTTATGATCAATGCCCATGTGGCCCACGACTGTGTGATTGGGGATCGCTGTATTTTCGCCAATAATGCAACGTTAGCCGGACATGTCAAAATTGGTAATCAAGTGATTGTTGGTGGTATGTCGGCGATTCACCAGTTCTGCCAAATTGGCGACCACTGTATGCTTGGTGGTGGTTCGATTGTGGTGCAGGATGTGCCACCGTATGTAATGGCCCAAGGTAACCACTGTGCGCCATTTGGCATCAACGTGGAAGGCCTGAAGCGGCGTGGTTTTGAAAAAGCGGAAATTCATGCGATTCGTCGAGCGTACAAATCTTTGTACCGCAATGGCCTGACCTTAGATGCAGCTAAGGCAGAAATTGCTCAAGACGCTGAACAATATCCTAGCGTGCAGTTGTTCCTTGAGTTTCTGCAACAGTCACAGCGTGGCATTATTCGCTAACTCAACCGTTTGTTAGCTTAACCGCTTGCTAACTCGTGCTCTGTCATGAGTTGCACACTCTCACCGAGCTATAAAAAGATCGCTGCTTTGCTGCGGTCTTTTGCCTTTTTAGTCGGTAGCGAATAGGGTGTGGTATAGATAAAACGCCAGAGGAAATAGGATGAACAAACCATTACGGATCGGCATCGTCGCGGGTGAACTCTCCGGTGATACCTTAGGTGCCGGCTTGATCCAAGCGATACGTGCACGTTATCCAGAGGCTGAATTTGTTGGCATCGGTGGGCCGAAAATGATCGCGCTTGGCTGCCAATCTCTATTTGATATGGAAGAGTTGGCGGTGATGGGGCTGGTTGAAGTGCTGGGGCGTTTGCCACGGTTACTAAAAGTCAAAGCTGAATTGGTCAAATATTTCACCGCTAATCCGCCAGATGTGTTCGTCGGCATTGATGCACCGGATTTTAATTTACGCCTTGAGCTGAGCCTCAAACAAGCGGGCATTAAAACCGTGCATTACGTCAGTCCATCGGTGTGGGCTTGGCGACAAAATCGGATCCACGGTATTGCGGCAGCCACCGATTTAGTCCTCGCGTTTCTACCGTTTGAGAAAGCGTTTTACGATCGTTTTCAGGTGCCGTGCGAGTTTATTGGCCACACCTTAGCTGACTCGCTTCCACTACAGCCGGATCAATCAGCAGCGCGTCAGTTACTCGGCTTAGATCAGCAACGTCGTTGGTTAGCCGTATTGCCCGGCAGTCGTGGTGGTGAAATGAAGCTGCTGGCTGAGCCCTTTATCGCCACTTGTCAAAAACTGCATGCCCGTTATCCTGATCTTGGCTTTGTGGTCGCCTTAGTGAATGCCAAACGGCGTGCAGAGTTTGAACAGGCTTGGCAGCAAGTTGCCCCAGAGCTTAATTTTGTGTTGGTGGATGATACCGCGCGGGATGTGATCACCGCGGCTGACGTGGTGATGCTGGCTTCCGGTACTGTGGCCTTGGAGTGCATGTTGCTCAAGCGGCCAATGGTGGTCGGCTATCGTGTGAATGCCTTGACGGCCTGGCTGGCGAAACGGCTGCTGAAAACGCCTTATGTCTCATTGCCGAATATTTTGGCCGGTGAAGCGTTGGTCAAAGAGCTGCTGCAAGAGAATTGCACGGTCGACAATCTTTACCATGAAGTGAGCCGTTTGCTCGACAGTGATAATCAAGCTTTGATGAACAAATTTACCGAAATGCATCAATGGATCCGTAAAGATGCCGATCAACAAGCTGCGCAAGCCGTACTGCATTTGATTGAGCAACAAAATTTATAAGATTGAGAAAACAACATGGCCAAACAACCAAGCATTGAACTGCCTCCATTTCAGATCCCCACCGGCTATACCTTGATTGCTGGGGTAGACGAAGTTGGGCGTGGCCCTTTAGTCGGGGATGTGGTCACTGCCGCGGTGATCCTCGATCCCAATCAGCCGATCATCGGCTTGAATGATTCGAAAAAACTCAGCGAAAAAAAACGCTTAGCGCTGTTTCCTGAGATTCAGCAAAAAGCCTTAGCTTGGTCAATTGGTCGCTGTTCGCCGCAAGAGATTGATCAACTTAACATCTTGCAAGCGACGCTGGTTGCGATGCAGCGTGCAGTGGCAGGGTTGGCGCTGCAGCCGGATTTAGTGTTGGTGGATGGTAATAAAGTGCCACAACTGCCGATGGATGCTCAAGCGGTGGTCAAAGGTGATTTGCGCGTAGCACAAATCAGTGCCGCTTCGATTTTAGCCAAAGTGATCCGCGATCAAGAGATGCAAGCGCTGGATGAGCAATATCCGCAATTTGGTTTTGCTCAGCACAAAGGCTACCCGACGGCTGCACATTTAGCCGCGATTGAGCAGCATGGCGTAATTGCCCAACACCGTACAAGCTTTGGTCCGGTAAAACGAGCCCTTGGCCGACAATAAGCAACTGAAAGCCAACGCAGATTAACTTATCCCCTGGCTATTTGAAGCGGCAGCGGTGTTGGCTAGATTGGTTCACCCCAATCACATAGTTTATCGATGCTCATGGGGATTCACTCTCTTGCCGCCTATCTGCAACTCCAAGTCGTTTTGGTATAGAATAGGGCGCAATTGCGTTTCCCAAATTTGGATATTGCTTGCATGTCAGACCCAAAATTCATCCACTTACGTACCCACAGTGATTTTTCGATGGTGGATGGTTTGTCCAAAGTTTCGCCGTTGGTGAAAAAAGTCGCCGCCATGGGCATGCCCGCCATGGCATTGACCGACTTCACCAACCTATGCGGCTTAGTAAAATTTTACAGTACCGCCCATAACTGCGGGGTTAAGCCGATCATTGGCGCGGACTTCATGCTGCAATCGCAAGAGTTTGGTGACGAGCTGACCAAACTGACCCTGATCGCCAAAGATAATCTCGGTTATAAAAACCTCACATTATTGATTTCTAAAGCCTATTTACGAGGCCATGTCCAGCATCAACCCGTGTTGGATAAAGCGTGGTTGGTGGAACACGCCGCAGGGCTGATCGTACTCTCAGGGGGTAAAAATGGTGAGATAGGGCGCGCGTTACTCAAAGGCAATCAACAGCAAGTTGCACAGTGTGTAGCGTTTTATCAGACTCACTTTGCCGATCATTTCTACCTCGAGCTGATCCGTACTGGGCGTGCCGATGAAGAGAGCTACCTACACTTTGCGCTAGAAGTGGCTGAACAGTATCAGTTGCCGGTGGTTGCGACCAACGAAGTGGTGTTTATCAGCGAAGAGTCGTTTGAAGCGCACGAAATTCGTGTCGCGATCCATGATGGCTACACGCTGGAAGATCCACGTCGCCCGAAAAATTACAGTCCGAAACAGTATTTGCGCAGTGAAGCGGAGATGTGTGAGCTGTTTGCTGATATCCCTGCCGCGTTGCAAAACAGTGTCGAGATTGCTAAGCGTTGTAACGTAACTGTCCGCTTAGGCGAATATTTCCTACCTAATTTCCCAACCGATGGTATGGCGATTGAAGATTTCTTAGTGATGAAATCTCGCCAAGGGTTGGAAGAGCGGCTCGAATTTCTGTTCCCGGATCCGCAAGTGCGTGCCGAGCGTCGCCCAGAGTATGATGAGCGATTACAAATTGAGCTGGATGTGATCAACCAGATGGGCTTTCCCGGCTACTTTTTGATCGTAATGGAGTTTATCCAGTGGTCAAAAGATAACGATATACCAGTGGGGCCGGGGCGCGGCTCGGGCGCGGGTTCATTGGTGGCGTATGCGCTGAAAATTACCGATCTGGACCCATTGGAATACGATCTGCTGTTCGAACGTTTCTTGAACCCTGAGCGGGTATCGATGCCTGACTTTGACGTCGATTTCTGTATGGATAAGCGTGACCAAGTGATTGATCACGTTGCCGAAATGTATGGTCGTGATGCGGTATCACAAATTATTACTTTCGGTACTATGGCTGCCAAAGCGGTGATCCGTGATGTGGGACGCGTGCTCGGTCATCCGTTTGGCTTTGTCGATCGGATTTCCAAATTAGTCCCGCCCGATCCGGGCATGACGCTGGAAAAAGCCTTTATCGCCGAGCCCGCGTTGCAAGAGCTGTATGACGCGGATGAAGAAGTTAAAGAGCTGATCGATAAGTGTCGCATTCTGGAAGGCTGTACCCGTAACGCCGGCAAACATGCTGGTGGGGTGGTGATTTCGCCGACTGCGATCACCGATTTTGCACCGATTTACTGCGATGCGGAGGGCAATTTCCCGGTCACTCAGTTTGATAAAAACGATGTTGAAACTGCAGGATTAGTCAAATTTGACTTTCTAGGCTTACGCACCCTGACCATTATTGATTGGGCGCTGGGCTTGATTAACCCACGCTTGCAAAAAAACGGTGCGGCACCAATCCGGATTGAAGCGATCCCACTCGACGATGCGCGTTCGTTCCGCAATCTGCAAGATGCTAAAACCACCGCGGTATTTCAGCTTGAATCACGCGGCATGAAAGAGCTGATCAAGCGGCTACAGCCGGACTGTTTTGAAGATATTATCGCTCTAGTGGCGCTGTTTCGTCCCGGGCCGCTGCAATCGGGGATGGTGGATAACTTTATCGACCGTAAACATGGCCGCGAAGCGATCTCGTATCCGGATGAAAAGTGGCAACATGAGTCGCTCAAAGAGATCTTAGAGCCAACCTACGGCATCATCCTCTATCAAGAGCAGGTGATGCAGATTGCTCAGGTCCTGTCGGGTTACACTTTGGGTGGGGCAGATATGCTGCGCCGTGCGATGGGTAAGAAAAAGCCAGAAGAGATGGCCAAGCAGCGGGCAGTATTCCAAGATGGTGCTGAACAAAATGGTGTCGATGGCGAACTGGCAATGAAAATCTTCGATCTGGTGGAGAAATTCGCCGGATATGGATTTAACAAATCGCACTCAGCCGCTTATGCTTTAGTTTCTTACCAAACCTTATGGTTAAAGACCCACTACCCGGCAGAATTCATGGCGGCGGTAATGACCGCCGATATGGACAACACCGAAAAAGTGGTCGGTTTGGTCGATGAGTGCAAAAACATGGGCTTAACCGTGTTGCCCCCCGATATTAACTCTGGTTTGTATCGTTTTAACGTCGATGATAATGGGGCGATTGTGTATGGTATCGGCGCGATTAAAGGGGTGGGTGAAGGTCCGATTGAAGCGATCCTCGCTGCGCGTCAGCAACAGGGTTATTTTAAAGATTTATTTGATTTCTGCGCGCGGATTGATCTGAAAAAGGTCAACAAGCGGGTGATTGAAAAATTGATTCTGGCAGGCGCGTTAGATAAATTAGGCCCGCACCGTGCGGCGATGATGGCATCGGTGGATGATGCGGTACGCGCAGCCAGCCAACATCACCAAGCCGAAGCATTTGGACAAGCGGATATGTTTGGCGTGCTGACCGATGCGCCAGAAGAGGTTGAGCAAAAATATACCCAAGCACCCGAATGGCCAGAAAAAGTGCGCTTAGAAGGCGAACGGGAAACACTGGGTCTGTATCTGACTGGGCATCCGGTGGATGAGTATCTCAAAGAGCTGAGCCAATACACCAGTTGTCGCTTGAATGAAGCGGCACCAACTCGCCGTGATCAGTCATTAACCGTCGCCGGTTTAGTCATAGCCGCGCGGGTGATGACCACCAAACGTGGCACGCGGATCGGTTTACTAACCTTAGATGATCGTTCTGGACGTATGGAAGTGATGCTGTACTCTGAAGCGTTGGATCGGTATGCAGATTGGTTAGAAAAAGATAAAATTCTGGTGGTTAGTGGACAGGTCAGCTTTGATGACTTCAATGGCGGGCTTAAAATGTCGGCGCGTGAACTGATGGACTTGGGTGGTGCACGTGAAAAATTTGCCCGTGGTTTATCGATTTCGATTTTACAGTCGCAGATTGATCCACTCTTTTTTGAGCGTTTTAGTCAGATACTGGAACCTCACCGCGCCGGAACTGTACCGGTCAATGTATACTACCAGCGCCCAGATGCACGAGCGCGCCTAACCTTAGGCACAGAGTGGCGAGTCACGCCCAGCGATACATTGTTAGACGAATTAAAGCAGCTACTTGGTCAGGATCAGGTAGAACTCGAATTTAACTAAAATTCAGCCAGTGCGCACTAAAGGTGGCCTGGCTGAGTCAGAAAGGATCGATAGATGAGCCTCAATTTTCTTGATTTTGAAAAACCGATAGTCGAACTGGAAACGAAAATTCAGGCGCTGCGTGATGTGTCTCGTCACAGTACGAGCCCATCGGTGGATCTCGACAAAGAACTCGAACAGCTTGAGAAAAAAAGCCTTGAGCTGAAAAAGAAAATTTTCAGTGATTTAGGGGCTTGGCAAGTGGCGCAATTAGCGCGTCATCCACAGCGTCCTTACACGCTGGATTACCTTAACCATATTTTCACTGAATTTGATGAGCTGGCTGGTGATCGTGCTTTCGCTGATGATAAAGCGATTGTCGGTGGCATTGCGCGGCTGGATGGTCGTGCGGTGATGGTGATTGGTCACCAGAAAGGCCGTGAAACCCGTGAAAAAGTGCGTCGCAACTTTGGCATGCCAAAACCGGAAGGTTACCGCAAAGCCCTGCGTTTAATGCAGATGGCTGAGCGTTTCAATATGCCGATCATTACCTTTATCGATACTGCGGGTGCATACCCTGGGGTGGGCGCGGAAGAGCGCGGTCAATCGGAAGCGATTGCGAGAAACCTCAAGGTGATGTCTGGTCTTAAAGTGCCGGTGATTTGTAACGTAGTTGGCGAAGGCGGCTCTGGTGGCGCGTTAGCGATTGGGGTTGGTGACTATGTGAATATGCTGCAATATTCGACCTATTCCGTTATTTCCCCCGAAGGTTGTGCCTCAATCTTATGGCGTGATTCTGATAAAGCCCCGCAAGCTGCCGAAGCGATGGGCTTGATTGCGCCACGCCTGAAAGAGCTGGAATTGATTGATGAAATTATTGCTGAACCACTGGGTGGCGCGCATCGTAACCATGTACAGACGGCACAAAATGTCAAAGCGACTTTGCTGCGTCAGTTAGCCGATCTCGATCAGCTGAATCCGCAAAACTTGCTTGAGCGCCGTTATCAGCGTTTGATGAATTACGGTTACTGTTGATGGCCGAGCCGTTAAGGCATCGCGTCTATAAACACAAGGGTTGGCGAGTGCCAGCCCTTTGGTTTTTCTAGGCTCAAGCGATACACTTGCGCCACGGTTTGGAATTCGGTGTAGCTTATGAGCGATCTCTATCTTCATTTTGTACAGCAAATGGCCCGTTATCCCTTTCGCCAATTGGTGCTGGCATTAAGTGGTGGGGTGGATTCTCGCGTGTTACTGGCACTTTTGGCCCGTGGGCGGGATGAATTTGGCTGGCAAGTGGCCGCCGTGCATGTGCATCATGGTCTGAGTCCACATGCCGATCAATGGGCGAAAAACTGCCAAATGTGGGCGCGTGAAGTGGCTGTGGAATGCCAAGTTGAATATGTGCAACTGGCGATGAATAGCGGTGATAGCATTGAACAGATGGCGCGTGAAGCGCGTTATCAAGCGTTGACTCCGTATATCGATGATAATGACACGTTGCTGTTGCTTGGCCAGCATGCCGATGATCAACTGGAAACCGTTTTGCTGGCCCTAAAACGTGGCAGTGGTCCGAAAGGGTTAGCGGCGATGGCTGCTTATGCCCCCTTTGGATTGGGACATCTAGCGCGTCCATTATTGATGGTGAGCCGTGAGCAGATTGAAGAGTACGCCGTGCAGCACTCATTGAGCTGGGTGACGGACGAAAGTAACCTTGATATTCGCTATGAGCGTAATTTTTTGCGTCATCAGGTAGCGCCGCTGCTGAGTCAGCGCTGGCCTGCGATCCGCCAAGCGGTGCAGCGTAGCGCCGAACTGTGTGCTGAGCAAGAGTCACTACTGCAAGAGCTGCTGCAGGAAAGGTTACACCAAGCGCAGGCGGCGGATGGTTCACTGGTGATTGCCGATTTGCTGAACTGCAGCCCAGCCATGCGCCGTCAACTGCTCCGTGCGTGGTTTGCTGATCAGCAATTGCCGATGCCAAGCCGGCAGCATACTGAACGACTGTGGCATGAGGTCGCGTTGGCCCGCCAAGATGCCAACCCACAATTAAAGCTTGATCATATCGAAGTGCGCCGTTTTCAGCAGCGCTTGTATGTGGTGCAACTTAGGCTTGATGTGACGGCTTGGCGCAGTGCCATCGTCGCCGATCAAGCGCTGAAGTTGCCACATGATTTAGGTTGGCTTACCTTGCAAAAAAATTCTGCGGGTTATCTCAAATGGCCGGAAGAGGTGAGTCAGTTGTGGGTCAGTTTTGACCCGCAGGGTTTGCAAGCTTGCCCGGTGGGGCGAGTGGGTGCTCGAAAACTGAAAAAACTGTATCAAGAATATGGGGTGCCGAGTTGGTTGCGGCGTCAAATCCCGATCTTGATGTATCAACAGCAAGTGGTTTGTGTCGCGGGCTTATTTGTCGATCGGGCGTGGAGTGGGCAAGAGGGTGAATTGATTTGGTCTAAGTCTTGAACTGGGATCTTTGAATCTATTGCTGTGATTGAAGAGCATCGCATAAGAGGCGAGGCGTGAATCAGACCATGCAGAGCATTGCAACACGAGCTAACCAGTATGGGCTTTTTATTGATTGTTGAGAATAGCTGACAGATAATGCCGAGCAGTGACAGTCGTTTAAGGGATGAACATGAAAAAAATTGAAGCCATTATTAAGCCATTTAAACTCGATGATGTGCGCGAGGCATTGGCCGAAGTTGGCATTACCGGAATGACCGTGTCTGAAGTCAAAGGATTTGGCCGTCAAAAAGGGCACACTGAGTTGTACCGTGGTGCAGAGTATATGGTGGATTTTCTGCCCAAGGTTAAGCTTGAGATCGTGGTGACGGATGATGTCGCGGATCGCTGTGTGGATACCATTATTGAAACCGCGCAAACCGGTAAAATAGGTGACGGTAAAATTTTCATCACTAGCGTTGAGCGTGTGGTACGTATTCGTACTGGTGAAGAAGATGAGGATGCGATCTAACCTTTCATCACCCGTTGATCAGATTGAGAATAAGGAGCTGCGGCTCCTTATTCTATTTTTCAGCTCCTACCATTTGAAAATCAGCTAAGTTTTGAACATAAGTTCAGTTTTTAAAATCGGTTGATTGGAAAATAAGCGCTGTGGCGATGGACAGTGTATTCTTGAATACCGGCTGTATTTTGAGGGCAAGATTTGAGCAAGCAATGCTACACGCGAGTATCGCTAGGGCTGTCACTGTTGGTGGCGGCAGGTGTGCTGGCTTTTTATCGCCTATTCACCATTCCTAACCAGCCAGAATTACTGGTGATCCAGCGCGATCAGATCAGTGAGTCGCTGCACTGTTATCAAGATGTTCAGCCACACAGCTTAGATCAACAGGGGCAGCTCAATCTTTTAGTTTGGAATATCTATAAGCAAAATCGCCCTGATTGGTCAACTGAGCTCAGCGCGCTGAGTGTTGATCGACAACTGCTTTTGTTACAAGAAGCCAATCTTAGCCCTGCATTCGAACAGTGGATCCGCCAACATGGTTGGGCGGGTACCCAAACGCGAGCATTTACCGTGTTTGGCGAAGCGGCTGGAGTGATCAATTTAGCCCAAGTTATGCCGAGCCTTGCGTGTGCTTATACCCAGCAAGAACCTTGGTTACGGCTACCGAAATCGGCGATTTATGCGCGTTATCCGCTCAGTAACCAGCAGCAGTTAGCGGTGGTGAATTTACATGCGGTGAACTTCAGTTATGGCACGAAGGAGTATCAGCAGCAGCTTGCCACGCTGCTGAAGCAGCTCGAGGCTTGGAGTGGGCCAATGATTGTGGCGGGGGATTTTAACAGTTGGAGTGAAGCACGCATGGCACTATTGCGCGCTAAATTACCAGTGCTTGGGTTACAAGCTGTCGCTTTTACGCCAGATCATCGTAGCCAATTTATTAATGGCTTGGCGTTGGATCATATTTTTTATCGTGGCTTGGTGCTTGAAAACGCACAAGCGCCCAAATCGGGCGCTTCTGATCATAATCCACTGCTGGTCAGTTTCCGTTTAGTCGATTCACCGAGCGACTAGGCACTGATTTTCGTGACATCAACATACAGTTTGAGTTGTTGGCCTGGGCGGAGATATTTTTGGTTGTTTAAGCCATTCCATTTAACAATATCGGCGGTTTTGACTTTGAATTTATTGGCAATGCTGCTCAACGAATCACCAGAGCGCACTTTATAGTTTACGGTGCGCATCACGCCAGTCGGTTTGGTATCCTTCCAAATCACCAATTTTTGTCCGCTACGCAGCGCATCTTTCGGTGCCATACCATTCCACTTGGCGAGCGATTGATAAGAGACATTGTATCGTTTGGCAATCGCCCACAGGCTTTCACCAGTATTGACGGTATGCGTAACTTGATATTGGCCACGTGGAGCGGCTTGAGTTTTTGCCAGCCGATTATTGACACTCAGCGCGTAAGCTTTTTCATCTTTGACTGAGGTTGGCACCAGTAAATGATCACCAATCCGAATTTGTGGGCTGGTCATTTGGTT
Organism: Vibrio chanodichtyis; assembly: GCF_028863985.1. Lineage (NCBI taxonomy): Bacteria > Pseudomonadati > Pseudomonadota > Gammaproteobacteria > Vibrionales > Vibrionaceae > Vibrio > Vibrio chanodichtyis. Next base: position 27,664 of record NZ_JARBFT010000004.1, read on the forward strand.
GGCGGTTTTAATCACTTTGCTGGTGGTGTGGTATTTATTGGCAATGCTGCTGAGTGTGTCGCCCGCTTTTACCTGATAGCGCACCACCTTGATGCCCTTGCCACGGTTCTCTTCGATCGCTTGATGAAAGCGTTCAACGTTTTCAATCGGGATCAGTAATTGATGCGGCCCATTAGGGGCGGTGGCCCATTGATTATAGGCAGGGTTAAAGCTTTGCAGCTCTTTGACGGTCAGCCCGGCATATTGCGCGGCAATCGCCAGATCCAATTGCTCTTTCGGATCCACCAAACTCAACACTGGGCGGTTTGCGATGGGTGGAATCGAAAGGCCATAGCGCTCTTGATTGGCAATCACATCGGCTAATGCGAGCAGTTTTGGCACATAACTGCTGGTTTCTTTCGGTAAATTAAGTGAGAAAAAATCGATGGATTTTCCTGCTTGTTGATTGGCTTTGATCGCGCGCGCTACACGCCCTTCACCACTGTTATAAGCGGCAATCGCATGTTGCCAATCACCCTTAAAATGTTGATTGAGGACAGTCAAGTAATCGAGCGCTGCATCAGTAGCCGCTGCCACATCTCGTCTTCCGTCATACCAGAAATTTTGGGTCAGTCCATAGCGCTTGCCGGTGGCAGGCACAAACTGCCACAATCCGGCGGCACTGCCATGTGAATAGGCAAATGGGTCAAATGAGCTTTCGACAATCGGCAACAGAGCCAATTCCATCGGTAGGCCACGCTGCTCGACTTTTTCGGTGATCAGATACAAAAATGGCTCGGCACGGCTGGCAATGGCCTGCAAGTGACGGGGATTTTTAATAAACCATTCGCGGTAAGTATCGACACTCGGATCTTTTGGTATGCCAAGTGTTAACTGCATGGCAATACGTTGCCACACATCAGATTGTTGTTGTGGTGATAGCGTCACTTCTTCAACCACACTCTCCGTCACCTCAATCGAGAGCGAAGGATCGTGTGCTGGACGTACTTTTTTCACCTTGACCGCTGGCGCCGCTGGGTTTACCGCTTGCGCATCGGATGTGGTGGTATCCACTGGTTGGGGGGTTTGACAGCCGACCAGCAGCAATGCCAATACCCAACTGAATTTAACTCGCATGTAACACAGCCCTTATTATTCATGGCTGCTGATGATACTTGCCAGCCGCTAGGGGTGACAAGCGTAAACGTTAAAATTCATTCTTCCATTCACGCAATGCGCTAAAGATTGCGAGCGGATCGGTGCTGGCGGCTCGGTTGGCGACTGCGCGCATGACACTGGGCTGCTCGGTGCGCAAGAATGGGTTGATCAATTTTTCTCGGGCTAAGGTAGTGGGAAGTGTCGGTTGATTATCGGCGCGTAATCGACTGACTTCCGCACGATAAATACGCAAGTTTTCGTTATCTGGCTCTACGGCTAGAGCAAATGCCAGATTAGAGGCGGTGTATTCATGCGCGCTATACACTTGGGTTTGTTCGGGTAGCGCGAGTAGGCGGTTGAGCGAGGTAAACATCTGTTGCATGGTGCCTTCAAAGACCCGGCCACAGCCAGCGGAAAATAGTACATCACCACAAAATAGGTGCTCCTGACCAAGATAACCAAGCTGGCTAAGATAACCAAGGTGACCTAAGGTATGCCCCGGCAAGCCAATCACCGTAAAGGGGTGATCCAATAGTTCAATTTGATCGCCATCTTGCACTGGATGAGTTAAGCCTGCGATCGACTCCTGCTTTGGGCCGATGACAAGCGTATTGGGGAATAGCTGCACTAACTGGCTGATCCCCCCCATATGATCATGATGATGATGGGTAATTAATATCGCTTTTAGGTGTAATTGATGCTGGCTCAGATAGGTGATGACGGGCGCAGCGTCTCCCGGATCAACCACAATGCAGTCGCGTTGGTTATTTTGCAGCAGCCAGATGTAATTGTCGTTAAATGCGGGTATGCTTTTGATCTGTAACATGAGTTGTCTCCGGTTACCTTGATGAGGCGGTGAGCAATGAAACCAGCACGCAGTGATAAAGCGCTTGAAACTCCACACTCATGGTCGCAACTAAAAAATGGCGATTGGGTGAGCGAGTCAATCCAGACCCGTTTAGATGAATGGTGCCCTAAATTGTTTGGTTACCACATGTTAAAGCTCGGCGGTCTGAGTTGTGAGCTTGCCAGTTGTACCTGCAATATTCAACATCAAGTCCATCTCGATGTGAACAATCCACTGCATACCGTGATCGCCGATCGCTACCAATTGCCTTTTTTAGAAAAGAGCATTGATGTGGCGATTTTGGCCCATCAACTCGATTACAGCCATGACCCGCACGGTTTATTACGTGAGGTTGACCGAGTGTTGATTGATGATGGTTATATGATTATCACCGGTTTTAATCCGATCAGTTGGATTGGTCTGGCGAGTTTAATGCCTTGGCGTAAAAATAATTTACCGTGGAGTGGGCGGATGTTCACCCCTAATCGGATCAAAGATTGGCTGAGTGTGCTCAACTACCAAGTGGTGGCCTGTGAGCAATATGCCTTGTTGCCGATTCATAAATATCGCCCATTATGGACTTGGTTAGAAAACGGTTTGGGCGAGTCGAGCAGCGTATTGGGCAGTCTCTATTTTATTGTGGCCCGCAAGCGAACCTGTCCGCTCAAACCGCTGCGATCTCAATGGCGCTTGAAGCGTCGGTTGACTCCGCTTGGCGTCAATTACCGAGTCGACAGCAAATTGCAACAATGAGTCGTGACTCACTTTGATTGGTACGGTTTTAATTCAGTCAGTGTGGCGCATTATTTGGCTTCTGGCTGATAGCCGGTATCGTCGTCAGTGGGATTTTCCGCGGCTTGGCGAGCAAGCTCATCACACATTTCATTTTCGCGATGTCCCGCATGGCCTTTGACCCAGCGCCACTCAACTTGATGGCGTGCTGTTTCACGATCAAGGGCTTGCCACAGGTCGGCATTTTTAACCGGCTTTTTGTCCGCGGTTTTCCAGCTGCGCAGTTTCCAATTGTGGATCCATTGCGTAATACCTTGGCGAACATACTGACTATCCGTAGTGAGAATCACGCGGCAGGGTTCTCTAAGCGCTTGCAATGCCATGATCGCAGCCAGCATTTCCATCCGATTGTTGGTGGTGAGGCGATAACCGCCAGCCAGTGTTTTTTCAATTTGCTTATAGCGCATAACGACGCCGTAGCCGCCAGGTCCCGGATTGCCAAGGCAGGAGCCATCAGTGAAAATTTCCACCTGTTTGTTCATGATTTGATACTATTGGGTCACGCAAAGAATTGGCATAGTCTGACATAGATATCCTCATGAATACTAGCAACAATGCAGAATACCAACGCATCGTAGTCCTCGATACCGAAACCACCGGTATGAACCGCGAAGGCGGCCCCCATTATGAAGGGCATCGCATCATCGAAATTGGTGCAGTTGAAATCATCAACCGTAAACTGACCGGGCGGCATTTCCATGTCTATTTAAAACCGGATCGTGAGATCCAACTGGAAGCGATTGAAATTCACGGTATTACCGATGAATTTTTGCGTGATAAGCCACAGTACAAAGAGGTTCATGCCGAGTTTCTAGCCTTTATCAATGGCGCGGAGCTGGTGGCGCATAACGCACCGTTTGACGTCGGCTTTATGGATTATGAATTTGCCAAACTCGGTCCAACGACGGGCAAAACTAGCGATTTTTGTAAAGTGACCGATACCTTGGCGATGGCCAAGCGAATTTTTCCGGGTAAACGCAATAACTTAGATATTCTGTGTGAACGCTACGGGATCGATAATTCGCACCGAACGTTGCACGGCGCTTTGCTCGATGCGGAGATTTTGGCTGACGTTTATCTATTGATGACCGGTGGACAAACCTCATTGCAATTTTCATCAGCCACGCAAAATAGTGGCGATCTGAGCGCAGAATCACTAACCCGAGCTCGTACAGCACAAAAAGCATTAAAGGTTTTGTATGCCAGCGCCGATGAATTACAAGCACATCAAGATCGTTTAGATCTGGTGGCCAAAAGTGGCACTTGCCTGTGGCGTAATTAGGAGTGGTTATGTTGAGGATCCTCGCGTTAATAGTGGGATGTTGGATCAGTTTCAGTGGTTTTGCTAACCAGTCGTCGAGTCTGTCGCTGCTTGATAACCGATTTCGCGTCGATCCAAACATTTCGCAAATCACTTTTGTGATTTACCGCGAAAATAATTCACAACCTGTGGTGTTAGTACGCCCTGATGGGCGCAAATATTATCAGTGGCGTAATCCAGACCATGTCCGTTGGTATCAAGAGCCATCGATGGACATTATTTCGATTGATGATCCGATGCCAGGACCTTGGCAAGCGATTGGTAAAGTGACACCTAAAAACCACATCAAACTGATTTCAGATCTGCAATTGACCAGTGATGTCTTACCCAGCCGCGTGTTTCAAGGAGAAGAGCTAAAATTCACGGCTCGCTTAACCTCGAATGGGCAACCGCTATTGCTGCGGGATTTTTTAGATCGAGTACATCTTAAAGTCACCTTTACTAAATATATCGATAATGAAGAGTCATTGGCTAAAGAGGCGCGGCCGATCCCAGTTGTGATTGGCGAATTTGCCGATGATGGCCAGTTGCTGGATGAAAAGCCCGGTGATGGCGTGTTTACGGTTGCACTAATGATGGCGGTTGAACCGGGTAAATATCGGGTGCGTATTACCTCTGGTAATGGCGTATTCCTGCGCGCTCAAGAGCAACAAGTGTTGGTCTATCCTAATCCTATATTGACTACCTTTATTCAATCACGGGTCAGCGGCACGCCGCATCAAGTGATGCTCACCGGAGAGCAAGGTATGATTGAGCCCGGCTCATTATTGGCGCATATTGTTCATCGTCATCCTTACCAAGATGACTATCTGGTACAGGCTCAAGCGGAGAAAAGTGCCCTGACCACCAAGGTGACGATTCCTTATCAAGGGGAATTGGGTCATTATGCTTGGCATGGCAAAGTTTGGGCTACTGAGTTAGCTGCGCAGCGTGAACTCTATTTTCCGATCGCCGATCAGACTTACAGTGTGGTGGATGAGTTAAATCTGGCTGAGGTTCGCCGGATCCAGCAACAGGAAGAGGCGCTGCGTCTACAGCAGGAACAAGAGCTGCGCATGCTGCAAATGCGTGAAGCACAGCGCAGCCGTACCATCATCTACATTATGCTCGGAAATCTTGTAGTGTTGATGTTAGCCCTAACCGGCTGGTTTGTACTGCGCAAAATCAAACGTGAAAAAGTACAGCAGCCACCGATGCAATTGAATATGCCCAATAAAAACAGCAAGTGATGCTACCCATCGAGTTATCAGTGGGGCTGATCGGGTATCCCCTTTCTACTTGAAGCGGTAGCGGTGTTGGCTAGGTTCGTTCACCCTAATCACAACAGGGAGAGGTTATCTCCCTGTTGTTGTTTCAGCGGCTTAATCTCAACTGATCCGTGATGGATTGCCAGCTCGTGGTCAATCTTACCGTTTGATGCTCGACAGCTTGGCTGGTTTGGGTAAACTCATGTCAATTGAATCGCAGGACTGATTGTGCTTGGTTCGGATCAGCCTGAATCACTAAAAATGAAAATCACCATAAGAGAGATGCGTTATGTACCAGGATTTAATTCGTAATGAACTGAATGAAGCTGCTGAGGTTTTACAGCAATTTTTAAGCGATGATCATAACATTGCCCAAATTGCCGCCGCGGCGAAACTGATTGCGGATTCGTTTAAGCAAGGTGGCAAAGTGCTGTCTTGTGGTAATGGTGGATCCCATTGTGATGCCATGCATTTTGCGGAAGAGTTGACTGGCCGCTATCGTGAAAATCGCCCCGGTTATCCTGGGATCGCGATTTCAGATCCGAGCCACATCTCTTGTGTGAGTAACGATTTTGGATACGACTTTGTGTTCTCTCGCTATGTTGAAGCGGTTGGTAGCAAAGGCGATGTGCTGTTTGGTCTGTCGACGTCAGGCAATTCTGGCAATATTCTAAAAGCGATTGAAGCTGCACAAGCCAAAGGGATGAAAACCATTGCTCTGACTGGTAAAGATGGTGGCAAGATGGCTGGCGTGGCGGATATTGAGATCCGGGTTCCCCATTTTGGTTATGCTGACCGTATTCAAGAAGTGCATATTAAGATCATTCACATCATCATTCAGTTGATTGAAAAAGAGATGGCATAAGACTGAGCCGTGCTCAGCCATCATCGCTGGGTGCTTGGTTAAAGAAAGGATCAATTTTCATCAGGAGTGGTTTAAACCATGTGTGAATTGCTCGGCATGAGCGCGAATGTACCCACCGATATCTGTTTTAGTTTTAAAGGCTTAGTGCAGCGTGGTGGAAAAACTGGCCCACATCGTGATGGCTGGGGGATCACTTTTTATGAAGGCAAAGGTTGTCGTACTTTTAAAGATCCGCAACCGAGCTGCCAATCCAAAATTGCCGAGTTAGTTTTGCAGTATCCGATCAAAAGTTGTGCGGTGATCAGCCATATTCGTCAGGCCAACCGTGGGGGCGTGAGTCTTGAAAATACTCATCCATTTACCCGTGAGTTATGGGGACAATACTGGACATTTGCCCACAATGGCCAGCTCACTGATCACCAAGCGTTACTGACTGGTCGGCATCGTGCGGTTGGTCAAACCGACAGTGAATGGGCGTTTTGTTGGTTGCTCAATCAGATGGAACAACAATTCCCAGCCGGTCCTACGAATTGGTTAGAGATGTGGCGCTATGTGGCGCAGTGCTGTGATTCACTGCGTTCGCTAGGCGTGTTCAATATGCTGTTGTCTAATGGTGAATATGTGATGGCGTATTGTAGCAATCATCTGTACTGGATCACGCGCCGAGCGCCATTTGGCCGAGCCACATTGCTCGATGAACAGGTCGAAATCAATTTCCAAGAGGAAACTACACCGAATGATGTGGTGTCAGTGATTGCCACTCAGCCGTTAACCGGCAATGAGAGCTGGCAGCGTATGAAACCGGGGCAATTTGCGCTATTTCATTTGGGAGAGCGAATCGCCGACAATACGGATTGACTGGCCGAAGTCGCCTTAGTCGATCTGCATGCTAGGTCGATCCGCATGGCTGATGGGTGGTCAAAGCATTTGCCGTGCTAGATAAAACAAGGGTTGCACGATGGCAACCCTTGTTTGGTTTTTACTTGGCGATTATTCGCTGGCGTAGCCATGCATGCCAAGCACTTCACCATCGAGATAGGCTTTGCCTTGTTGCATGGTTAAGCGACCTTCGACAAACCATTTCACCACGAGAGGGTAGATGCGGTGCTCTTGATCTTGCACCCGAGCCGTCAGCTCTTCGACACTATCTTGCTCGAAAATCGGTACCTTGGCTTGCAAAATCACTGGGCCACCATCAAGCTGCTCAGTTACAAAATGCACACTGGTGCCATGTTCTTCATCACCGGCATGAATCGCTCGTTGATACGTATTCAAACCCGGATATTTAGGCAAAAGTGAAGGATGAATATTGATCATTCGGCCTTGGTAGTGGCGAACAAATTCACCACTTAGGATGCGCATATAACCCGCCAACACCACTAAATCAGGCGCAAACAGGTCGATTTGCGCCATCAATGTGTCATCAAAGGCATCGCGGGTTGGATAAGCTTGAGGATCAATAAAACAGGCGGCAGCGCCAGCCTGTTTGGCGCGTTCTAAACCGTAAGCTGTTGCTTTATTGGAAAACACAGCCGTTACTTTGCCACCTTGAATACTGGTTTCACAAGCATCCATGATCGCCTGTAGATTGGTTCCGTTTCCCGAAATTAAAACAACAATGCTTTTCATGATTAGTTGATCTCTACCTGCGCTTGATCGCCATGTGCGGCTGCGATTTCACCGATCACCCAAGCGTTTTCGCCTTCGGCTTGCAGTAGAGCGACGGCCGCTTGTGCTTGCGCTTTAGGCAGCGCAATGATAAGGCCAACCCCACAGTTGAAAGTGCGGTACATTTCGTGAGTGGTCACGTTACCTTTTTGTTGTAGCCATTGGAAAATCACTGGCCATTCCCAACTGTTACCATCGATCACCGCTTTGGTGCCTTCCGGCAGCACGCGAGGAATATTTTCCCAGAAGCCGCCACCAGTAATGTGTGAGATGGCGTGAATATCGTGCTCGGCGATCAGTTTGAGGCCTGATTTGATATAAATCTTAGTAGGTGCGAGTAAGTGCTCACCAATGGTTTTACCGGCGAGTAGTTCATTTTTGTCCGCTTTAGAGACTTCAAGGATCTTACGTACCAGTGAGTAGCCGTTAGAGTGTGGGCCGCTTGAGCCAACCGCGATCAATGCATCACCGATTTGTACTTTACTGCCATCGATGATCGCTTCTTTTTCCACCACGCCGACGCAAAAGCCAGCTACATCGTAATCTTCGCCTTCATACATGCCCGGCATTTCTGCGGTTTCGCCACCAATCAGGGCACAACCTGCTTGTAAACAGCCATCGGCAATCCCAGTAATCACTTCTGCGGCAGTATCGACATCCAGCTTGCCGGTCGCATAATAATCGAGGAAGAACAGCGGCTCTGCGCCTTGTACGATTAAGTCATTGACACACATGGCGACCAGATCGACACCGATGGTGTCATGTTTTTTCATATCCAGTGCGAGACGCAATTTGGTGCCTACGCCGTCTGTACCAGAGACTAAAACTGGATGTTTATATTTGGTTGGTAGCTCACATAGTGCGCCAAAACCGCCTAGGCCACCCATAACTTCAGGGCGACGGGTACGCTTCACTGCACCTTTAATTCGTTCAACGAGTGCATTACCTGCATCAATATCGACACCTGCATCTTTATAGCTGAGAGATGGATTATTACCGTTCACGGGGAAGTTCCTCGGTCTAGTTGGATATGAAAACGGCGCTATTCTACAGGGCTTAAAACAAAAAGGAAAACGTTTGCGTAAGGTTTTTATCCGGTTTTAGCATCGAAAAAAATCCATAAATCAGTGTATAATCCGCAGGTTTAAATTAATGAAGCCGGAGTTGGACATGAAAATTGTTGAAGTTAAGCACCCTCTTGTAAAACACAAACTTGGCCTGATGCGTGAAGGCGACATTAGCACTAAGCGTTTTCGCGAGCTGGCGACCGAGGTTGGCAGCCTGCTGACTTATGAAGCAACGTCTGACTTTGAAACTGAAAAAGTGACGATCGAGGGCTGGAATGGTCCCGTTGAAGTGGATCAAATCAAAGGCAAGAAAGTCACCGTAGTGCCGATTTTGCGTGCGGGCCTTGGCATGATGGATGGTGTTTTAGAACACATTCCTAGCGCGCGGATCAGCGTAGTTGGGATCTATCGTGATGAAGAGACTCTTGAGCCAGTTCCTTACTTTAATAAACTGGCTTCGAACATTGAAGAGCGTATTGCACTGGTGGTTGACCCGATGCTGGCTACTGGTGGTTCGATGATTGCCACCATTGATCTACTAAAAGAGAAAGGTTGCCAGCAGATCAAAGTGCTGGTGCTGGTCGCGGCACCAGAAGGGATTGCTGCATTAGAAAAAGCTCACCCGGATGTTGAACTGTATACCGCAGCGATTGATGAAAAGCTCAATGATAAGGGTTATATCGTACCGGGACTCGGTGACGCAGGCGATAAGATTTTTGGAACCAAGTAATCCTATCAACGGGTTGAGTTAACAATGCGCTACTGAAGCTTGGATAAGTATCGAATACAAACCAAGGGAAGCCATGGCTTCCCTTGGTTGTGTTCGTGGTGCATGACGAGTTATTTGGACTTTCTTAGGCTCAACGTGCCCCCGGTACGTGGTGCGGGTTTGGCAGGCGTGGAACTGTTGCCGCTGGCATGCGTCGTCGTTGCGCGCTCTGGACGGTGCTGCGCTTTTTTCGAGTTTGGCGCATGGCGAAATTGTTGGGCATTGTTACCGTGATAGGTTTTTGGATTGCGGCGTGCTTTTGATTCACGATTGGCATCTCGACTATCAAACAGTTTGGCGTCGGTGGCGCGTTTAATCACCTCACCATTTGAGGCGACTTGAGATGCTTCTTCAGTACCACTGGAGCCTTCACACATTGCCAGAATTTCGCTCACTTCCGTTTCGGTTAAATAGCGCCATTTTCCGTTCGGGATCCCATCTAAAGTGATGTTCATGATCCGTACCCGCCGTAGTTTAAACACCTCATAGCCTAACGCTTCACACATACGGCGAATTTGGCGGTTAAGCCCTTGGGTCAGCACGATCCGAAACGAATAAGGTGTTTCTTGGGTGACTTTACACGGCAGGGTAATGGTATCGAGGATGTTGACGCCTGCCGACATCTGCTGGATAAATTCAGCGGTGATCATCTTATCTACGCGTACCACGTACTCTTTCTCGTGGTGATTACCGGCGCGTAGAATTTTATTGACGATATCGCCATCATTGGTCAGGAAAATTAATCCATCAGAAGGTTTATCTAAGCGACCAATTGGAAAAATACGCTTACGGTGGCCAATGAAATCAACAATATTACCAGCAATATCACGCTCGGTAGTACAAGTGATCCCGGTTGGTTTATTTAATGCGATATAGATCGGGCGCTCTTTGGCTCGTAGCGGTTTGCCATCAATACAGATCTCATCTTGCTCAGTGACTTTACTGCCCACTTGTGGGGGTAAGCCATTTAGCATCACTCGGCCTTGTTCAATCAGTTTGTCTGCTTCTCGGCGTGAGCAGTAGCCCGTTTCACTAATGAATTTGTTCAGGCGTTTTTCGGTGGGTTGCGACATACAATTTCCTCACGTTTCACAACGGATGGTAGCGCAGCATCTGCTGCACAAAATCCGCGCATTCTAGCAGCTTTAGTCGTGTAGCCAAGACGTTTCTGCTTAAGTTTAGTGTGTTATTCATGGTGGGGGCTTTTTCGGTGCGCAGTACCAGCTTGTAGCTAAATGGTGGTCTGTAAGATGATTGTCCAATCCTTTGCTATTATTATGGGCTGAAAATTAAGTCGCAACCCACTAGCTTGAGTTGTAGTGCTGAACTTTTGAGCAAACGCGCTGACTTGCAGAGAAAGTATAGCCATAAGGGTTGCGCTTCCAATCATAACGAGTAATATACCCAACGTTCCGGTGAATAGCGCAGCTTGGTAGCGCATCTGGTTTGGGACCAGAGGGTCGGGGGTTCGAATCCCTCTTCACCGACCATATTTAAGGCCTCAGCATTTATGCTGGGGCCTTTTTGCTTTTTACTTTCCTGTATCCTGCCTGTTACCTAGAATGGTCCGTTCCTTCATCGGCAACCCCCGCTATGCATTAGAGCTATCCCATTAGATCTGTTGAGTTGGTTATTTTGCTAGTGGCGATTTTCATTTAGCCATTGCTGCTTGGCCGATACGCTAATCTGTCTAGTTATCATCACTCGCTGACGAGTAAATCAATCGCTCAATCCGGTATATCACTATATCAAATGGTGGTTATCGCTGTGGTTGTGGAGTGAATGATGGTATTTGCATCGTGGTATCCCCATTCTTGCGTTGCGACAAAAACGTCATTTTTGCTCCAAATTAACGTTTTTGACGGAGTGCGAATGATGATAATGATCACGTTTTGCTGATTTGTTCGAGCGATTTCACGCATTGTTCGGATTACTCGGTGTGATTTGTCTCACTATTTTGCGTGGGGATGAGATTTTAAAGTGTGATCTAGCTTGAGTAAAACTCGTCAAAAATGAAGTTCCGTTTTTGACGAGAATCGTATCTTATTGACAATGTTGATTTTTATTTTAATGTCAATTTGTAAAGTTTGAACAAGATCACTGGCGTAAAGGATTAATTTTGCGCTTAGAAAAAAGTACCGCTAAATATCCCTGAATTTAAGGTAAAGCCATTGGCTGATGTCGTTTTGAGATTGGGTGCAGGCAGAGCACCCATCATCATTCACTAATTTAGGGTAACTATTATGTTGAACAAGAGTCTTATCTCTCTCGCTGTACTCGCCTCATTAAGCGGCTGTGCGCTGACTACCTCTTCACCACAAGATGTGGTCAATGCTCTGGCCAACAATCTCGATGTTCGTTATCAGGTGATTGACAATCATGGCGCGGATAATGGCCTTGCTTGTCAAACTCTGGAAGCGGAGTGGGCCTCTTGTAACCAAGTTAATATGACTTTGGTCAATCGCGGTGAAGCAGTTAACTCAAAAGATTGGGCGATTTATTTCCATAGCATTCGTCTTATCCTCGATGTGGGCAACGATCAGTTCAAAATTACTCGTGTCACCGGCGACCTGCACAAACTGGAGCCGACCGAAAAATTTGCTGGCTTTGCTGCTGGTGAAACAGTGACGTTACCGCTGATTGGCGAATACTGGACACTGTTTGATACCGACTTTATGCCAGGTGCTTTTGTGACCGCACCTGATGCTGAACCAAAAGTGATTGCTTCGCTGAATACTGAAGATGTGGCGAGCTTTGTCTCTGGGCTTGAGGGCGAAAATCTTAAGCGTACGCCAAGTGATAACAACGTTTTTGCTCAAGCGGTATCTCGCTTTGAAAAGAACAGTGATGTAGCGATGCAAGATGTTGCGAGCGCGCTGATCCCAACTCCACTACAAGTCAAAACCCAATCCGGCTCAGTATCGATTGCCAAAGGGATTGCGCTGCCAAGCCAAGCGTTTGATGCCGAGCAAACTAAGGCGCTCAATGCACGTGCCGAGCTGCTGGGTGTCAACCTAAAAGGAGTGTTACCGACTCAAATCGCGATCAGCCCGAAAACATTCAAAGGTGATCTGGCCAAGTCTGGTTCTTACCGTTTAGCGATCACCGACAAGCAAATTAAAGTCACCGCCTTTGACCAAGCTGGCGCGTTTTATGCCATGCAATCACTGCTTGGTTTAGTCGATATGGCCAATGCGAGCCAACTGCCTAAAGTTGAAATTGTCGATGCGCCACGCTTTGCTTACCGTGGTGTGATGGTCGATGTAGCGCGTAACTTCCATTCTAAACAAGCGATTCTTGCGACCTTAGAGCAGATGGCGGCTTACAAAATGAACAAGCTGCATCTGCATTTAACCGATGATGAAGGTTGGCGTCTTGAAATCCCTGGCTTGCCAGAGTTAACCGATATTGGTGCGCAGCGCTGTTTCGACCTGAGTGAAACCGAATGCGTGTTGCCACAGCTCGGCTCTGGTCCAACAAGCGATAACTTTGGTTCTGGCTATTTCACCAAGCAAGATTATGTGGAGATCCTGCAGTACGCTAAAGCGCGCCATATTGAAGTGATCCCAGAAATTGATATGCCAGCCCACGCTCGCGCAGCATTAGTCTCGATGGAGGCTCGCTACCAACGTTTGATGCAACAAGGCGATGAAGCGGCAGCCAATGAGTTCCGCCTGCTTGATCCGCAAGATACTTCGAATGTCACCACGGTCCAGTTTTACGATCGCATGAGCTTTATCAACCCATGTTTGGATTCGTCAAAACGCTTTGTTGATAAAGTGATCACAGAAGTCGCGGCGATGCACCAAGAAGCGGGTATGCCATTGACTACTTGGCACTTCGGTGGCGATGAAGCGAAAAACATCAAACTCGGTGCCGGTTTCCAAGATGTGAATAGCCAAGAGCCAGTCAGTTGGAAAGGTAACTTGGATCTGAGCAAGCAAGATAAGCCATTTGCCCGCTCACCACAGTGTCAAAACTTGATTGCTAATGGCACTGTGAGCGATTTTGGTCACTTACCAAGCTACTTTGGTGAGCAAGTGTCTAAGTTGGTGGCCGAGAAAGGCATTCCTAACTTCCAAGCTTGGCAAGATGGCTTGAAGTACAGTGAGGGTGAACAATCGTTCGCAACGGAAACGACCCGCGTTAACTTCTGGGATGTCTTGTACTGGGGTGGCTCTGCCTCTGCGTATGAGTGGGCAGAGAAAGGTTACGATGTGATCATCTCTAACCCAGATTATGTCTACATGGATATGCCTTATGAAGTGGATCCGAAAGAGCGTGGTTACTACTGGGCAACTCGTGCGACTGATACACGTAAGATGTTTAGCTTCGCACCAGAAAACTTACCACAAAATGCAGAGACCTCACTGGATCGTGATGGCAATGGTTTCAGTGGCAAAGGCGAAGTGAAAGGTAAGCCTTTCTACGGCTTGTCAGCTCAGCTTTGGTCAGAGACGGTACGTACCGATGAGCAATATGAGTACATGGTGTTCCCACGTGTTCTTGCTGCCGCTGAGCGTGCATGGCACCGTGCTGAGTGGGAAAATAGCTATAAAGTAGGGGTTGAATACTCACAACAGACCCAACGTGTCAACCATAAAGCACTTAATGCGGATTGGAACCGTTTTGCTAACGTGATCGGTCAACGTGAGCTGGCTAAACTTGAGAAAGCAGGCATTGATTACCGCCTCCCTGTTCCGGGTGCGAAGATCGAGAACGGTCATTTGGCCATGAACGTTCAGTTCCCTGGTGTCGCGCTGCAATACTCATTGGATGGTCAAACTTGGTTGAATTATGACGCACAACAAGCGCCAGCCGTAGCGGGAGAAGTTTGGATCCGCTCGGTATCGGCAACCGGTGAGCGTACCAGCCGAGTGACTTCGCTGAAATAAGCTCAGCGAGATCGACATTTCACTTAATGGATAGTCAAAGCCTCCGCATGCGGAGGCTTTGCTTTATCGTCCAATCAAACCCTATTCTCAGCGTTGATTAATTACCTTGATGGAAGCGGTACTCAAATACTTGGCCGTGTTCATTAAAAGCGTAAACCGCATAGCTGTCTTTCTTATCACCATATTCCATGCCCGGTGAGCCCATCGGCATACCCGGTACCGCTAGCCCTTTGGCATTTTTCGGTGGGTTAGCCAAAAAGTCTTGAATATCTTGCGCCGGAATATGGCCTTCAAATACATAGCCACCGATTTCCGCGGTGTGGCAAGAAGCCAACTTGGGGGCTAAGCCAAGTTGTTGTTTGATGCCATCCATATCTTCATGGATAACTTCCTTTACGCTAAAGCCATGTTGCTGCATATGTTTCGTCCACTCGCTACAGCAGCCACAGTAAGCGGATTTATGGTTGATGACCTCGACAGCCAGCGCTTGCCCTGCAAAGGTGGTAAGCAGAGCAAAGGTCAATAGTGATCGTTTCATGGGTTTCCTCATTGAGAGTGTTGATTGAAAGAGATGTGGCACCAGCGCAGGCGATTGGCATTACTGACCACGGTGATCGAGGAGAGCGCCATTGCCGCACCGGCAATCACTGGGCTCAGCAAAAATCCAAAAGTCGGGTACAGTACACCTGCCGCAATCGGAATGCCAAGCGTGTTATAAATAAAAGCACCAAATAGGTTCTGTTTCATGTTGCGCACCGTTGCCTGTGATAGCTCGATTGCACTGACCACGCTGGTGGGGGCTGAGTTGAGCAGGGTGATTTGTGCACTTTCAATCGCGACATCACTGCCACTGCCCATCGCCATGCCAATATCTGCTTGAGCGAGTGCTGGCGCATCGTTAATGCCATCACCAATCATTGCAACTTGATGCCCTTGCTGCTGCAACGCTTGAATATGCTGCGCTTTTTGGTCGGGCAGCACTTGCGCAATCACTTGAGTGATGCCGAGTTGCTGCGCGATAGCGTTGGCGACCGAGGCATGATCGCCAGTCAACATCACGGTATGGATCCCAAGTTGATTGAGCTTTTGTACCGCAAGGGCTGAGCTCGGTTTAATTGGATCGGCAATTGCCAATACGCCTTGCAATTGCCCCGCATACGCGATGGCAACCGGAGTCCAAGCTTGGGTGGCAAACTGGTGCAAATATGGTTCAGCTACCGATAAATCAATGCCTTGTTCTTGCATCAATGCTAAAGAGCCGATGAAAACGCTGTGCTGCTGGTAGATGGCGGATAGACCACGTCCACGTCGGTTGGTAAATTCCGTGACCTCAAGCGGAGCAATCTCACGCTGCTTGGCATAATCACACATTGCTTTGGCAAGAGGGTGCTCCGATTGCTGCTCAAGCGCATAGAGTAAACCAAGCAACTGCGCTTCATCCCCTTGCAGCACATGCAGTGCTTGCACGGTTGGTTTGCCTAAGGTGAGCGTGCCAGTTTTATCAAATACTACGCAATTGATGTGACTGGCGGTTTGCAGCACATTGGCATCGCGGATCAAAATCCCCATTTCGGCCGCTTTGCCGATGCCAACGGTAATCGACAGTGGCGTGGCTAAACCTAAAGCGCACGGGCAAGCGATGATCAGCACCGTGGTGGCGACCACCAGCATGTAACTGGCTTTGGGATCGGGGCCATACCAGTACCATAGCGCAGCAGACAGCAGTGCGATACACAGCACCACGGGAACAAACACCGCGGAAATTTGATCGGCCAAGCGAGCCATGGCGGGTTTGCTACTTTGGGCTTGGCGTACCATTTGAATAATCCGCGCGAGCATGGTTTGTGAGCCAATTCCGGTGGCGTGAATCACTAAGCTACCGTCTTGATTGAGCGTTCCGGCCGCGACTTGCGCGCCGATTTCTTTGAGCACTGGGATCGGCTCGCCGGTTAGCATCGATTCATCCAGATAAGAGTGGCCTGAGTAGACAACACCATCAACCGGGATTTGCTCTCCCGGTTTGATACGCAGTGCCATACCTAACTGAATATCCGCGACGGTAATTAACCGATCGCCTTGCTCGGTTACTTGTGTCGCGTGCTGAGGTTGTAAATTAAGCAAAGCTTGCAACGAGCGGTTAGTGCGGCTTTTGGCTTTGGTTTCAATGTGATGGCCCAGTGAAATTAAGCCAATGATCATGGCCGTCGCTTCAAAGTACACATGCCGTGCTGCTTCAGGAAAAACATGCGGCCAAATCACCACCAGCATGGAGTAAACCCACGCTGCACCGGTACCTAGTGCAACTAGAGTGTCCATAGTGGCTCGGCGGTGAGTGAGTGCTCGCCATGCATTGACAAAAAAGTGACGCCCAGCCGTGACTAATAGGGCGAAGCAGAGCATACCGATTCCGCCCCAAAGCCACTGATCATGGCTGTTGCGGATCATCATATTACCGCCCAAGATGCCCCACAGCATTAAAGGTGTACCCAGCGCCATACCGAGTAAGGCACTCTGCTGATGCTCTTTTTGTAACGCATCCAGTTGTGCTTGCTGCTTGGCTTGCTGTTGTGCGGGGTCATCTAAGATCTCTGCTTGGTAGCCAGCACTTTGAATGGCGTTAAGCAGTGATTGTGGATCGGACAAACTGGCTTTAACCAACGCGCTTTGCTCGGCTAGGTTAACTTGTGCACTGTGTACCCCCTTAATCGAGAGCAGCGCTTTTTCCACCGATGCGACACAACTGGCGCAGGTCATGCCTTTAATAACAAGAGAGAATGTTTGGCTGGAGGCCTCGCTTTGTTGTGTGTTCGAGGAGTTCTCAGCATCAGGCGTGTCAGTTTTTTTCTCATCAATCGAGGCTGCTGGTGCTAGTGTGGATTCTTGTTCTGCTGCTATAGCTAGATAACCCACTTCGGCCACCAGCGCTGTTAGCTGTTCTGTGGTTAAGGTGGTGACCAAAGCAAGCTGATCTTTACTGATTTGTAGCTTGGCAATGTCTGGTCGTGCGCTGAGGTGCGTGGTGAGTTTATTGACACAGCGCGCGCAGTTTAAGCCCTGTAGGCGATAAGTTTGCTCGCAGCCGGCTTGATAACCCAGTGCTTCAATGTGAGTGAGCACTTCACTTAAGCTGGTATCAGTATACAGCTCAATCGAGGTTGGGCTCAGCGCGGTGATCTCGATAGTGAGATGCTGAGCGAGGTGGCGCTGCAGTTTTTGTGCACAGCTCATGCAATGCAGGCCACGCAGTGGTAAAGCAAAGTGGTTCATAATCGCTCCTCCTAGCGGAATGTCATCAAGCATAAACCTTGCCCTTAAGGTAAGGTCAAGCCTTCCTTACCACACTTATATTGCTCAGTATGAATTTGCAAAAAATCGTGCGTAGCATCGTGTCAGCTCGGATGTTAGAATACCGCCCAAAATTTCGCAGGCTGAGCACTCAGCAAAAGAATCTCATAAAGGTAATTGAAATGACGGTTAAAACTCGTTTTGCGCCTAGTCCAACTGGGTATCTGCACGTAGGTGGTGCGCGTACAGCACTCTATTCTTGGTTGTATGCAAAAAGCCAAGGCGGCGAATTTGTGCTACGTATTGAAGATACGGACTTAGAGCGCTCAACTCAGGCGGCAGTAGATGCCATTATTGAAGGCATGACGTGGTTAGGCTTGGAATGGGATGAAGGCCCATACTACCAAACCAAACGTTTTGACCGTTACAATCAAGTGATCGATCAACTATTGGCGGAAGACAAAGCCTATCAATGCTATGCCTCAAAAGAGCTGCTGGATGAAATTCGCGCCGAGCAAGAAGCCAATAAAGAGATGCCGCGTTACGATGCGAACCATCCCAAAATCCAAGCGGTCAATGCAGCGGCTAAGCAAGGCGATCCTTGCTGTATTCGTTTCCGTAACCCGAAAGAGGGTAGCGTAGTTTTTGATGACCAAATCCGTGGCCGGATCGAAATCCGTAATGACCAACTCGATGATCTGATCATTCGTCGTACTGATGGCACGCCAACCTACAATTTCTGTGTTGTTGTAGATGATGTCGATATGGGGATCAGTCATGTAATTCGTGGTGAAGACCACATCAACAACACGCCGCGCCAAATCAATATTTACAAAGCCATGGGCGCTACCATCCCAACCTTTGCCCATTGTGCAATGATCTTGGGTGACGATGGTGCCAAATTGTCTAAGCGTCATGGCGCGGTTTCTGTCATGCAATATCGTGATGAAGGCTACCTGCCTGAAGCGCTGCTGAACTACTTAGTGCGTTTAGGGTGGGGACATGGCGACCAAGAGATTTTCTCACGTGAAGAGATGATCAACCTATTCAGCCTTGGTGCGATTTCAAAATCTGCATCAGCGTTTAACACTGACAAACTGCTGTGGTTGAATAATCACTACATCAAAACGTCAGAGCCGGAGTATGTGGCGAAACACCTTGAGTGGCATTTTGATCATCAAGGCATTAACAAGACGACTGGGCCAGCATTGGCTGAGGTGGTTAAGTTAGTGGGTGAGCGTTGCAATACCCTAGTCGAACTGGCTCAGCAATCGCGTTACTTCTACCAAGATTTTACTGAGTTTGATGCGGATGCAGCGAAGAAACATTTGCGTGGTGTCGCGAAAGAGCCATTGATGCTGGCACTGAGTAAGATTGAAGCGCTGAGCGACTGGAATACCGAAGTTCTGCACCAAGTCATTGCACAAGTGTGTGAAGAACTTGAGATTGGTATGGGTAAAATCGGTATGCCACTGCGTGTGGCAGTGACGGGCGGCGGTCAGTCACCATCGGTAGATGCCGTGATGAACCTGATCGGTCAATCGCGGGTGATTAGTCGTATCAAAATGGCGTTAGCGTATATTGAAAATCGTGAAGTAAACGCACAGTAACCATTAATCTTCTTCATAACCAGAAAGTCGCAGCATAAACTGCGGCTTTTTTGCATCTCATTATTTCGATTTAGTGTTATACACTAAAGTTAATTTGTTGTGCTTTTGTTTTTCAAAAAGATAGCAAAAACGTGACAAATTATTAACTTAATCACCTTTTGCTTTTTGTTTTATCCACTATAGTTACTTTAACAAAAAGGTTGGCTCTCAGCAGAACTAAGCTTTTTGAATGGTCGTAGCGCGGTGAATCGCGAGCGACGATAAGCATAAAGATAAAAGGGAATACTATGAAAAAGCTAGCGGCAATTATTTCAGCGACGTTATTTCTGGCCTCTTCTGCAGCAGTAGCAGAATTATATGTTGGGGGTAAAGTCGGTCAAACTTGGCTAAATGATGCATGTCTGACTGGTCAGCCTTGTGATGATGATAGTCAGATGCTAGGTGCGATTATGGGCTATCAAGCCAATCAATGGCTATCTTTAGAAGGTGGATTTGATTACTTAGGTAAATTCACTGGTGCAGGATTGAATGATAGAAAAACCAAAGCGATCACTTTGGCACCCAAATTGAGCATCCCTCTTTCAGAAAAATTTGCATTATACGGTAAACTGGGTGGTGCTTTTGTCGATTACGGCAGTAAGGATGATTACTCATACCTTGGTGCGGCAGGTTTGGAATTTAATGCCAACCACAATGTGACTTTACGTCTGGAATATCAAAATATCACCGATATCAACAATGATATAATCCGTGCGAGTGCGGAGAGTGCCACTCTTGGTATGGTGTATAAATTTGGTGCTGTTGAGCAACCTGCACCGGTGATTGAGGCGCGTCCGGCCGAACCGGCTCCTGTGGAAAAAGTTGCGGTGACCAAAACCTTTACTTTCCAACGCCTTGATAGTAGTAGTACCTTCGCCAGCGATAGCGCCGAGTTAAAACCGGATGTGATGCCAAAACTGGATAAAGTGGTTGGTTATCTCAACCAATACCCACAAGCGAAAGTTGAAGTGGTTGGTCATACTGACTCCACCGCTTCCGAAGCTTATAACCAAAAACTCTCTGAGCGTCGCGCGCAATCAGTTGCTAAGGCATTAGAAACAAAAGGGATTGAGCAATCACGGATTACCGCAAAAGGTGAAGGTGAGCTAAAACCGATCGCGACTAACAAAACCGCTGAAGGTCGTCAGCAAAACCGTCGGGTTGAGTTGGTGATCCCTGAGTTTGAATATCAAGTGACTGAATAACGTTTCACTTCATCACTGATGTTGAATCAACAAAGGCCCGAATGGGCCTTTGTTTTTCTGGCTCGGCTAGCTTCGGTTTGGCTAACCTTTGTAAGGTAACCTGTTTATTTGAGGTCAATACTGTTTAGGCGCCCCATAAACACTAACAGTTCTAAGCAGTCTTGGTGTGCTGCCAGTAGTGCTTTTTTGGTTTTGGCATAAGCGGCGAGTTTGCCATGCTTGTTGATGGAACACACTACGCTGCGAAAAACGCATCTATCTTGGTTGTCATACTCACGCCACGCTGCAATATAGCAGGCATCTCTTGCCTTTGGATCTTCAAGAGTGGGTCTGGGCTTATAGATAATTTTTGGCTCTAAGCTATGGGGTAAACGCGTCATTAAATAAGGATCTTTGAGAATTTGCCGCCAAAACTTGCCCCACATTGCTAAGCCGAGTTGATTACGCAGCACAATGGCTTTTTTCAGCCCTTTTTGTTCACCCAGCCGTATAAAACCGACCGAACGGTGTAGCACAGTGTCGTCCGGTGTATGAATATGAATTTTATAGGCAGTGTTGGCTTTGGAAATGAAACGATGACCCGTATTGGTCGATAAGTTACTTTTCGGCATGATCAATCAATATCAATGAAACTATTGATAGTAATAATAGAATCTTTTCGCTAGCACGAGAAGAAATGTGCAGCAGGAATGACCAAAGCTTGACATCCAAGCTTGTTTGTTCGGCTGCATCGCAATTAGCCATCCAGTAAAAAGTCCAGTCAGTTATGATTATCACTGGATGAGCTCGGCCGGATTAATTTGCGTGCGGCGGGTGATTAAGCATGAAGTGCCAGTTCGACACTTCATCAAATCGCTTATAGCTGTTTATGCATCACATCGCCAATTTGAATGCTGTAAGCAAGTTCAGGCTGATCAATAGTCACTTCCGCTTCATGCTCATAGACGCGAGAGACGGTTAAGCTAATCTCACTTTGAGTCACTTTATTACGCGGTAATCCTTGCTGATCAATAAAGGCACCAGTATGCCACAGGCTAAGTTTATCTCCGGTCTGCACCCCGTGGATCCGTCCGAGATCAATAGTGGCAGTGCTACCAAACTTAGCAATAATTTGCGGTAAGGTTATTTTGCAGGAAATTTCAGATTCCAGATCAAGCATGATATTGCGGCTAACACGCAGCATCATTTCACCATAGGTCGATGCCCAGAAGCGCGCACTGCGCGTATCAATTTGGCTGGTTTTAGGAAATGGCCAGCGCGCTACCTCACGGTAAGTACGGCTCATCACTTCATTACCGGTTTTGCCATCAAATACACTCAGTTGCATGGCAAACTGGCGATTGATGATGTCATCTTGCAAGGTTTTCTGCTCGATGGTGGCGGTTAAATCATTGATCACTCCACCAATAATGTATTGTGCACCGGCATCTTGAGCGATCATCTTGATCCGATCTGGCGCTTTAGGGTCAATATCGTATTGGGTGGTGCCAACGGAAACAAAACTGCGAGACTCTTGTTCTAAGCGGCGATTGATCACTTGCGCAAAATCATCGCCGACTTGATAAATTTGTCCCATTACCGCTTGTTGGGGTGAGGCGAGATCAATATTGCCGATCAGCATGGTTTTTTTGTATTGCTCAATATGGCAAGCGTTTGCCGATGGGTAAATATCAATTCGAGCACGGACATACATCACGTTTTTGATGGTTTTGCGCTCTTCTATCTGGATATAGCGCACTTCATGATTGGAGAATAAATACTCTTTACGTTCTGATTCTAAAAGCGGCATTAAATTGCTGATACTGCCAATATCTGCCCCGGCAAAATTTACCGCCTTATACAGTGCATCTTCTAATGCGTGTAAACGCGCCACCTCTTTGGAAGAGACGATGGCGGCAGAGCCTGTCACCTCATACCATGCAGCATAGGCAGGTTGTAGATAAAGGCTTAGCCAAAGCATTGAAATTATGCATAAAATATTTTTTTTCATCGTAACTTCCCAAGTGGGTATAAATTTTGCTTTTCAAATCCTAACTGATGTAGGCATTGCTGTTCTGAATAATACCGATTGAGAAAAGCAAGGAGCGTTCCAGTTTAATCGAGTGAGAGGCTGAAATGCGCGCCATAGTATATCTGGAGATGAATAAAATGAAAAAATGGCTTTCCTTAGTACCGGTAGTTTTATTAACTTCGTGTGCCTATGCCCCAGTTTATAACGGCAAAGAGCCATACAATGGTTCACAGTTTATGTTGATGGAGAGTCCACGCCATACCTTGGATTTCTTTGTTGAGAGCTTGACCGAAGATTTGATGCTCTCCAATACCAGCATCACCGCTCGTACCCCGATTGCCGTAACTTCATTTGTCGATTTACAAAATATGGATACCACCAACTGGTTGGGTAATTCGGTTTCTGAAGGGTTTATTCATCAATTTCAGCGACGTGGATTTAAAGTGGTTGATTTTAAAACCACCGGCTCGATCCAAGTGACCCAGCAAGGTGATTTTGCCTTTAGCCGCGATTGGAAAGATCTGTCCCAAGAGCAAGAAGTGCAATATGTGCTCACCGGAACCATGCTCCGACAAGAAGGAGGGGTAATGGTTAATGCGCGTGTAGTCGGGATGCAATCGCGAATTGTGGTGGCAACAGCACAAGGCTTTTTGCCGGCAGATCGGATTGGGCGAGACTTAGATACTCTCAATAGTATTCGCACTCAAGATGGTGTGTTGATCCGCTCTGATCCCACCATTACTCAACCTTATACGGTTATTCTGCGTCCATAGGAGCTGAGCAATGAAATCGAGTCTATTTCTGCTGATCGCAGTGGTGATGATGGTGGGATGCCAACCGTTGCAAACCATGCGTCCTGACGATTGGTTAAGTGCGGTTGGCTATGCCAGCATTAGTGAGCAAAAAGGTCGCAATGATGAAGAGAAACAAGTGCGAGCGATGCGTGCTTCAAAAATCGATGCATACCGTGAACTGGCAGAACAAGTATATGGCATGCGAGTCAGTGGCCGTGCTGAGTTACAAGATCAGCGGCTCGGCACTGAATTGACTGCTGGAGCAGTGGATGGGGTGATCCGTGGGGCGGAAGTGATCCGCAGTTATAAAGTCGGTGACAGCTATGTGACTGAACTGCGTCTCGACATCCGTAAGATGGATAAGATGCGCAATTATGGTGAAGTCCAACAGGTTCCAGAAAAGCGTCAAATGACCTTGTTTTAAACGGCACTCTTGCGTTAATCCCATCAAAAAAGCGGCAATGATTGCCGCTTTTGCTTTATCTGTTCTCTTGACTTACCACGCTGGATTGATCACTTTGTGGCGAGGGATATTAGGCTTTGATATTGGTGCCTAATGTTGAAATCGTGTGGGTTTTACCGGTAGCACTATAAGTCATCCCGATTTTGCCATGGCTTTGCTGCATCATATTATTCAGCTTATTAAAGCTCAGCTGTGCGCGAGCCAAAGCATCACCATTAATTTGGTTCGCTTGTTGGCAATCAAGAATAATACGGCGGATTTCACTGACCAAGTCGCTGAGATAAACATCTTCAGTCAGGCTCACGACATGTGGATGCTTAGCAATGCGTTGATCAGTTTGTTGTAATTGATTGATCAAGGTGAGTTTGTGTTTCGCGATCGATTCGATATCAGTAGAAATTCGACGGGTAATCGCAATCTTTTCCGTTTCGAGAACCACTACTAATTGCTGGGCATTTTTCAGTTGAAACTCGATTAAGTCTTTTAATACCGCCATTACCAGATTGCCTGTGAGTTACATCATCGATCATATCGTGGATCAGAAAAACGTTTATTAAAGCGTAAGGCTAAACTTTTAGGCTTAAAAATGATGCCATTTTTTAAAAGCCATTAAATGGTTTTAAAAACTGCCGAGCTCTTTTTCAAATTTGATCATGTTATCTGCCAGTTTATCTGGATCCACTACATAGGAACCATTGGCGATCGCTTCTTTGATGGCGGCAACTTTAGCGCTATCAAAACTGGGTCTAGATGCCATCTCATGGTGCATTTCACCAATCGCTTTGCTTTGTAAGCTAAGCGATACCGCATCTTGCCCACTGGCCGATGAGCGCAAGGTTGCACCGGATTGTGATGACGAGCTGCTGGCATCTGAAGAGCGCAGATTGGTACGGTTGGTCGTATTTAACGACTGTCCTGCGCGAATGTTATCAATACCTGCCATAGATGAGCCTTTTCCATAAACTTTAATATGTACCATCAGTATCGACCATAGCGGTCAGAACTTTAGCGTTTTTTCACTCAATCAGCGCCTCAATGATATGGTGCTTGTTGGTTAACGGATGTGATCCATCAAAATACCACGCTAACTTCGCCCACTGCGCTGACTTGGGCATCGATTATACGGTTAGATTTGTCGTTTTTCACTTTTATCTGTTCGCCGACCACCCCATCTGCTAGCGCCGTGCCTTTAGTTGTGATCGACATACCAGATTTTCCTGCTCGAATCACAACGCTTTCATTACGACACACAATACAAACATCATTTTGTTCAATCACATCGCCTAGGCGAATATTTTTTTTGATTTTTGCACCAATCACGTTTTCTGGATTGGAAAAACCTTGCCGCCGGAAACGCAGCAGATCTACCATACTGACAGTGACATCGGAGGCGGCAATCATTTGTCCGCGGGTCAGTGGAGTGGCGGCGATGACCAATGGAATGGTCATAGTTAAACGGACGGGCACATAAATGCGCCAATTATCGCTTTTGCATTCAACCAATACGGTGATATTAGCCGACGATCCCTTGCTTGAAGAGGCATGGGTAGTGAGTGGTTCAGCACAATCGGTTGCGAATAAGCGATCATCTAAGTTGGCAGCATTTACCACTAACTCCCCGTTAGAGGGCATATCAACGGTGTTCAACACATGATTTTCCGCCGCTTGCCTGATGGCTAACAGTTGTTCAATGGTTGCAGAATTGGCCGCTAGACTAAAGAAAAACAGTAGCAAGCCGATACAGCTATAAAATATTGCATAGAAAGCTCTACACTTAGTTATGAAATGTGAATGGATATCGATCTTCGGCAGCATTTTTGTTTCTCTAGATTCTTCATAGCTTGTAGTAGACTATCACTTTTTTTGGGTAAAGGTTTAAGATGGAGATGAGCTCATGACGGGTATTCTGGATTCTGTGAATCAGCGTACACAACTGGTCGGGCAAAACCGATTAGAACTATTAACTTTCCGTCTGAACGGTCGTCAACGTTATGGCATTAACGTTTTCAAAGTAAAAGAAGTCTTGCAATGCCCTCGATTGACCGTGATGCCTAATTTACACCGTTTGGTGAAAGGGGTGGCGCATATCCGTGGTCAAACGGTTTCGGTGATTGATCTGAGTTTGGCGATCGGTGGTCGTCCAACGGTCGATGTGGCGAAAAGTTTTGTGGTGATTGCGGAATTTAACCGTACCATCCAAGCATTCTTGGTTAGCTCAGTTGAGCGTATTATCAATATGCGTTGGGAAGCGATTTTGCCTCCGCCGGATGGTTCGGGTAAAGCTAACTATCTTACCGCGGTCACTAATATCGATAATGAGCTGGTGGAAATTATTGATGTAGAAAAGATCTTGGCGGAAATCGCGCCGGTTAATGAAGCGATGACCCAAGATATTGGCCAAGAAATCGCTGAAGTGGAACAGGAAAAACCGATCGTACGCCGGATCTTGATTGCGGATGATTCGAGTGTGGCACGTAAGCAGGTTCAGCGCGCGATAGAATCGATCGGCTTTGAAGTGATCTCCACCAAAGATGGTAAAGATGCTTACGAAAAACTGTTGGAAATGAGCAGTAATGGTCCGATCCTCAGTCAAATCTCGCTGGTCATTTCAGATATTGAAATGCCGGAAATGGATGGCTATACCTTGACCGCTGAAATTCGTCGTCATAATGAGCTGAAAGATCTCTATGTCATTTTGCACTCTTCATTGAGTGGGGTGTTCAACCAAGCTATGGTTGAGAGAGTCGGGGCTAATGCATTTATTGCGAAATTTAATCCTGATGAGCTTGGTAATGCAGTGAAAGCTGCGCTAGTTAAATAATAAAGAGAAATGAATGACCGCCATAACGATTAGCGACCAAGAGTATCGCGACTTTTGCCGATTTTTAGAATCTCAGTGCGGGATCGTGCTGGGTGACAGTAAGCAATATTTGGTACGAAGTCGTCTTAGTCCACTGGTCACCAAATTCAAGTTAGCTTCATTGTCTGATTTGCTGCGCGATGTGGTGAGTGGACGCAACCGCGACCTGCGAGTCGCGGCGGTCGATGCGATGACCACTAATGAGACCTTATGGTTTCGAGATGGCTACCCATTTACGGTATTAGCCGATAAATTGCTGCCGGAAATGGCGGCCAATAAACGACCGATCAAAATCTGGTCTGCAGCCAGTTCATCTGGCCAAGAGCCGTATTCGATGGCGATGACCATTTTGGAAGTGCAGCAAAAACGGCCGGGCTTGCTACCGAGCGTATCGATTACCGCGACCGATATTTCGACCAATATGCTGGATATGTGCCGCGCGGGTATTTATGACAATTTAGCGCTAGGGCGTGGTTTATCACCAGAGCGGCGGCGAGTCTTTTTCGAAGATACCAACGATGGCCGTATGAAGGTCAAAGATAACGTAAAACGATTGGTGAATTTCCGAGCGCAAAATTTAATGGAAAGTTATGCACTGTTGGGTAAATTTGACATTATTTTTTGCCGTAACGTACTGATTTATTTCTCGCCAGAGATGAAGTCAAAAGTACTCAATCAGATGGCGGCGAGCTTAAATCCTGGCGGTTATTTGCTACTGGGCGCTTCGGAGTCTCTGACTGGTTTGACGGATAAATTTGAGATGGTGCGCTGTAACCCCGGAATTATCTACAAGCTCAAATAATCAATCGTTAATCGCTCATTTGGCCCAGCATGCGCTGGGCTTTTTTGTATTTAAAGCCAAGCGATGAGTACGATGATCAGCAATATGACTTGGCGTTCACGGCGCGCGACTGAATGGTTCTCGCTGAGTTTGGCCTAGAGTTTGCTTGCTCATCGGAAATTATGTGGTTGGTCGGTCACCACTGATGGACATCGGTGAGCGGTTTTCCGTGAATGCTTTAAAGTTGGTACGCTAATTGCAGATAATCTGATTCATAACGGTCAGTTCTTATCGAAGAGGCAATATGGCTATTTCTTTTGGCAATGCTCTAGGCATTCACCAGCATACGGTGGGCGTGCGTGAGCGCAATTCTGAGCTAATGGCCACCAATATTGCGCAGGCCAATACGCCGGGCTTTAAAGCTAAGGGAATGGATTTCAAAAAAGCGTTGCAGGCGGCAAGCTCGGGGGCAAGTATCAACCTTAGCCGTACCGATGGTCGGCATATTCCTGCCTCTTCGACGATGAGTGGGGAAATTCTTTACCGCTTACCGACACAACCTGATACCGGTGATGGCAATACGGTCGATGTCGATTTAGAGCGTAATTTATTTATGCAAAACCAAATTCGTCATCAAGCATCATTGGATTTTCTTGGTAATAAATTCAAGAATTTAACCAAATCGATTAAGGGGGAGTAGTGAGATGAGCTTATTTAGCGTGTTTAACGTCACAGGATCTGCGATGAGTGCCGAAGCGGTACGTCTCAATACTACCTCTAGCAACCTGGCCAATGCCGATAGTATTAGCAGCTCTGCCAAAGAGACTTATAAAGCTCGCCATGCGGTATTTGGTGCCGAGCTAAGTAAAGCGGGTTTCAAGCGTGATCCTAACGTGCCGGTTAAGGTGCTGGGGATCATCGAGAGTGATAAACCGCTGGTGGCTGAATTCAATCCTGAGCATCCGTTAGCCAATGATGAAGGGTATATCTACAAGCCTAACGTCAATGTCATGGAGGAGATGGCAAACATGATTTCAGCGTCTCGCTCTTATCAAACTAACGTGCAGGTGGCCGATGCCAGTAAACAAATGCTGCTGCGTACGCTGCAGATGGGTCAATAAGGGTAAGGAGTTAACGTATGGCCGGAATCAATAATGTTGGTCAAAGCGGCTTGTCCTATATTGATCAGCTAAAAGCTCTACAAGAGCAGAAAAAATCTGATGAAACGACTGGGCAGAAAGCCCTCAAGCAAGAAGATTTTCTTTCTCTGCTAACCAAGCAGTTAGCTCAGCAAGATCCGTTTAAACCGGTTGGCAATGATCAAATGATTGCTCAGATGGCTTCGTTTGCCACGGTAGATGGGATTGGCAAGATGAACACTCAGTTTGAGAGTCTCAACTCGTCACTGACCTCTAACCAAGCGTTGCAAGCGTCATCACTGGTTGGACGTGATGTACTAGTGCCCGGTGCGGCAGGTATGAAAAGTGCTGAGGGTGGCATGGCGGCAATGGTTAAGTTGCCGCAATCTCTCGATAACTTGTTCATCCGGATTGAGAATGAAGCGGGTCAATTAGTACGCACCTTTGATGTCGGAGCCAAATCAGCTGGTGATAACCGGGTTGAATGGGATGGCAAAGATCAGAGCGGTAATCCATTGCCAAGCGGCAAATATAAAGTTAAAGCGTCGGGTTTGCTGGATGGAGCGAGTAAAGAGTTTGGTGTCTCCACCTATGCGAACGTCAACAGCGTGTTATTAGGTAAAGGCGATGGCAACGTTCTACTCAACCTCGCCGGTTTTGATGGCCCAGTTCGACTGGCTGAAGTCCTCGAAGTAGGCAAAGCGTGATAGCGCTAGCTAGATAGATAGGAGAATTACTTATGTCATATATCTCTCTTAGTGGTTTATCCGCCGCGCAGATGGATCTCAATACCACCAGTAATAACATCGCCAACGCCAACACCTTTGGTTTTAAAGAGTCGCGTGCCGAATTTGGTGATGTCTATTCCACCTCGCTGTTTACCAATGCCAAGACTACCCCTGGACAAGGTGTGCAAGCCTCCAAAGTGGCACAACAGTTTCACGAAGGCTCGAGTATTTACACCAATAATCCAATGGATTTGCGTATCTCTGGTACCGGTTTTTTTGCGGTCGCGAAAGATCGTCTAGTGCCACAGCAAAATGAATTGACCCGTAATGGCGCATTTCATCTAGACAAAAACAGTTACATGGTTACCGCCAATGATCAGTTTTTGCTCGGTTATGAAGTGAATCCAGATACTGGTGATGTGCTCTCTTATGAGACTAAACCGATCAATATTCCGCCTCAGTTTGGTAAACCCAAACAGACCTCGAATATCGAATTAGGGGCTAACTTACCGGCTAACGGCGATCTTAAAGATCCCACCCTGTTTGATCCCACCGATCCAGAAACCTATAACCGGACCACTTCATCGACGATTTATGATTCAATGGGGCAACCCTATAAGCTGACCACTTATTACTTGAAAGATATGAATCAAGCTAATACGTGGCAAACGTACTACACGGTGACCGATAAAAGCGGTGAAAAACCGATTAATATCGTCGGTGGTGATGCGACAAGCCCTAGCGGCCATGTTGGGCACACCATGCGTTTTAACAATGATGGTACGTTGGCGAGCTTAAATAATGGTCAGCCGATTGTGAGTGAACCTCTAGGCAGTGGTGAAAATCCAGTTGACTTAAATGGTGCCGATCCAACGCAAGTCTTATCGTTCAAATTGGATACCGCAACGCAATTTGCCGCGCCCTTTGAGTTGACTAAATTTGATCAAGATGGCGCAACGACTGGCTTTCTGACCAAAATTGATTTTGACGAAAATGGTAGCGTACTGGCCACCTACTCAAATGGTGTGAATACCACTTTAGGCCGTGTCGCCTTGGTGCGGGTGGCCAATGAGCAAGGACTGGACAAAAAAGGTGGCACCCAGTGGGATGCGACGCAGTTCTCTGGTGCTAAAATTTGGGGTGAATCCAACAAAGGTTCGTTTGGATCGATCAGTAATGGCTCATTAGAGCAGTCCAACATTGATATGACTCAAGAGCTGGTTGATTTGATTTCTGCCCAGCGTAACTTCCAAGCCAACTCACGCGCATTGGAAGTACATAACGGGCTACAGCAAAATATCCTACAGATCCGCTAATCGTTCTCAACCCCATTTTGCCGCGGCAAAGTGGGGTTGCCTCTTTGCCCTTATCGGGCGGCAATCGCCGCGATTGCTCTGCTCCAAACCGCTATCTTCCTGATCTATAAATTATAAATAATTGGCATGTTATTTGCTTTGTATGCTCTAACTTACGATTTGGGAGCAGATTATGGACCGCGCATTGTTTTTAGCCATGAGTGGCGCAAAGCAAAATATGCAGGCGATGCAGTTACGAGCCAACAACCTTGCTAACGTTAGCACCACCGGTTTTCGTGCCGATTTAGCACAAGCTCGCTCAATGCAAGCTTACGGTGATGGGCTCCCAACTCGTGTATTTAGCATGACAGAGCGCCCTGGGCATAACTTTGCCCAAGGCAGTGTGATCACCACTGGGCGTGATTTAGATGTGACCATTCAAGGGCAAGGCTGGATTTCAGTGCTGGATAAAACCGGTAAAGAAGGACTGACTCGCAACGGTAATTTGCGCATCGATGAAACCGGCTTATTGCTCAATGGCAATGGACATCCGGTATTAGGCGAAACTGGTGCCCCGATTTCATTACCCGTACCGCTCAACAAAGTACAAATTGGTAGCGATGGTACGATTTCAGTCCGTCCACAAGGTGCGCCAGCAGATGCAATGGAAGTGGTGGATCGGATCAAACTGGTGCGCATCAATGATCAGGCACTGTTTAAAGATATCAATGGTTTGTTTCGTGCCACCGATCCCAATACTCAATTTGAAGCCGATGCCAGCGTGAAAATTCTGACCGGTGCGCTCGAAGGTAGCAATGTCAATGCGATCGGTGAAATGACCAGCCTGATCGATTTGCAGCGTCAGTTTGAAATGCAGGTCAAGATGATGAGCACCGCAGAAGAGATGGATAAATCTTCTGATTCACTGCTTCGTACCAGCTAATTTAAGTTAGGAGCCAAAGTATGCAACCTGCACTGTGGGTCAGTAAGACCGGCTTAGATGCCCAACAAACCAATATTGCCACGATCTCCAATAACCTCGCCAACGCCTCGACCGTAGGCTTTAAAAAAGGGCGTGCGGTATTTGAAGATCTGTTTTACCAAAACATTAACCAGCCAGGCGCACAATCTTCGCAAAACACTCGTTTGCCGAGTGGTTTGATGCTTGGGGCGGGTTCTAAGGTGGTGGCAACCCAAAAGGTGCACACCCATGGTAATGCGCAAACCACATCCAACAGTTTGGACATGATGATTGAGGGCGATGGCTTTTTCCAAATCTTGATGCCGGATGGCAACATCGCTTATAGCCGCAATGGTCAGTTCACACTGGATGATGAAGGCGCGATCGTCACCTCCGGTGCCGGTTATCGTTTACAACCGGAAATCGTCATCCCAGAAGAGGCGATTTCGATCACCATTGGTAACGATGGTGAAGTTTCGGTCCGCGTACGTGGGCAGCAAGATAACCAAGTGCTTGGCCAAATTACCACGGTGGATTTTATTAACCCCGGTGGCTTAGAGCCGATTGGACAAAACCTTTATTTACCAACCGGCGCCAGTGGTGAGCCACAAGAAGGCGTGCCGGGATTAGATGGTTTGGGCGATATTCGTCAATCAATGTTGGAAACCTCCAATGTCAACGTCACCGAAGAGTTGGTCAACATGATTGAAGCGCAGCGAGTGTACGAGATGAACTCAAAAGTGATCTCAGCCGTCGATAAGATGATGAGTTTTGTTAACCAACAACTGTAATAGCTGATTGAAAGAGGCCCGCGATGAAACGTCTACTCGCTGTAAGCTTATTGATTTTGCTTTCTGGCTGCAGCTTAATTCAAGCGCCGATTGAGTCGTCTGAAACCATTCAAGGCACCACCACGGTGGATGCAGTGGAAGGCGATAAATCCGAAAGCAGCTCAGGCTTAACCGATGCACTGCGTAACCGCACCGATCCTGTCGCGGGCGATCCTGCATGGGCACCGATTTATCCCAAAGCGAAACCGGAGCACTATGCAGCCGAAACCGGATCTTTGTTTAATTTAGCCCGATCCAACAGTTTGTACGATGATTCAAAACCGCGCGGGATTGGTGACATTATTACCGTTAATTTGAATGAAAGTACCAAAGCGGCGAAAAGTGCTGATGCGGATCTGAAAAAGAAAAATGATGCATCAATGGATCCACTTGCCGTCGGTGGCAGAGATTTAACCATTGGTGATTACAATTTTTCTTATGCGCTGAAAAATGATAATAAATTTTCAGGTAGTGCAGCGGCCAATCAAAGTAACAGCATGTCTGGTTCGATTACCGTTGAAGTGATTGAAGTGCTTGCTAACGGTAACCTAGTGATCCGTGGGGAAAAATGGCTCACGTTGAACACCGGCGATGAATATATCCGCTTAAGTGGCACCATTCGTCCGGACGATATTGAATTTGATAATACGATTGCCTCTAACCGAATTTCTAACGCGCGGATCCAATATTCGGGTACCGGAACCAATCAAGATATGCAAGAACCTGGATTCTTGGCACGATTTTTTAATGTGTCTTTATAAGTCGCGCCGCTGGACGAGTTTTTTGACAGCATAATGCACGGTGAGGCCTTAGGGCCTCATTGTTGTTTTTAAGAGTAAGGTTATCCGCCATGAAAAAATATACGATTTTATTGATGTTGCTGCTGGCTACCAGCGTACAAGCGGCACGGATCAAGGATGTCGCACAGGTTGCCGGGGTACGTAACAACCAACTGGTCGGATACGGCTTGGTCACCGGTTTGCCGGGCACGGGAGAGTCCACACCCTTTACCGATCAAAGCTTTAACGCGATGCTGCAAAATTTCGGCATTCAATTGCCACCCGGTACTAAGCCTAAAACCAAAAATGTTGCCGCGGTGATTGTGACGGCCGATTTGCCAGCTTTTTCCAAACAAGGGCAAACCATTGATATCACCGTCTCCTCGATTGGCTCCGCCAAGAGTTTACGCGGTGGTACCTTGATGCAAACCTTCCTCAAAGGTTTGGATGGGCAAGTATACGCCGTGGCGCAAGGTAATTTAGTGGTCAGTGGTTTTAGTGCCTCAGGTGCGGATGGCTCTAAAATCGTCGGTAATAACCCAACCGTGGGCATGATTTCCAGTGGTGCGATTGTTGAGCGTGAAATCCCTAATCCATTTGGCCGCGGCGATTACATCACCTTTAACCTATTTGAGTCCGATTTCACAACGGCGCAGCGGTTAGCGGATGCCGTGAACCAATTTTTGGGGCCACAGATGGCTTCAGCGGTGGATGCCGCTTCGATCAAAGTGCGCGCGCCGCGTGATTTGAGCCAACGGGTGGCGTTTCTCTCCGCGATTGAGAATTTGGAATTTAATCCCGCCGAGAGTGCGGCGAAAATTATCGTTAACTCACGCACCGGCACCATAGTGGTTGGGCAAAATGTGCGCCTTAAGTCGGCTGCGGTGACCCACGGTGGTATGACCGTGGCGATTAAAGAAAATCTTAATGTGAGTCAGCCCAATGCCTTGGCAGGTGGCCAGACGGTAGTGGTGCCAAATACTGAAATCGAAGTCACCGAAAAACAAGGTAAAATGTTTAAGCTTGAGCCGGGACTGACACTGGATGATCTAGTCCGTGCAGTCAATGAAGTCGGCGCAGCTCCTTCCGATTTAATGGCGATTTTACAAGCGTTAAAGCAAGCCGGTGCGATTGAAGGTCAGTTGATCATTATTTAAGGATCCCATCATGATTAATAATTCCAATGATATTGGCTTTATTCACGATATCGCGAGTCTGGATAAATTACGCCAACAGGCGGTGAATGGCGATCAAGCCGCTGAGCAATCGGCGTTAACGGCGGCAGCTCGCCAGTTTGAATCCATTTTCACTTCGATGATGCTGAAATCAATGCGTGAAGCGAACAGCGATTTTAAATCGGATCTGTTCGGTAGCCAGAATGAAGATTTGTATCAGCAAATGCTTGATGAGCAGATGGCAAGCGAGCTGAGTTCATCTGGCTCACTGGGCTTGGCTGATATGATTGTCGCTCAGCTCTCGGCAGGGCAAAGCGCGAGCGCTCAACGCGGTGAAGATGGCTTTCAGCAAGCCATGCGTCGTGTGGAGCACGCCCGGCAAACCGCCAGTGCCGCGCGTGATGAGCTGCAGGTGGCGCAGGTTGATCGATTGGATAAAACGCAAGTTGCCGAATTAAGCCCCAGCGATAGTCGCCAGTCATTTGTGACTAAACTGAAACCTTATGCCGATAAAGCGGCTCGGGTGCTTGGGGTGGATTCTTCGCTACTGATTGCGCAAGCGGCATTAGAAACCGGCTGGGGGCAAAAAATGGTCAAAAACGCCCGCGGTAATAGCAATAATCTGTTTAACATCAAGGCCGATCGTAGTTGGCAAGGTGATAAAGTCGCTACGCAAACCTTGGAATATCACAATCAGATCCCAGTGATGGAGAAAGCGGCTTTTCGCTCTTATCCCAGTTTGGATGCCAGCTTTAATGACTATGTGCGTTTTCTGGAAAGTAACCCACGTTACAGCCAAGCGCTGGCTCATGGCGGCAATAATGAGCGTTTTATTCACGGTATTCATCGTGCAGGCTATGCGACCGATCCTCAATATGCCGATAAAGTACTGCGTGTTAAAGCTCAAATCGATGATATGGATTTGCTATAACTCGCCGGTCGGAACGGTTTCGGCGGCGCTGCTTTATTATCCTTCCCTTCTCAATCACCACTAGTGGTGGTGATTGTTCCCCAGCTTTAAAACATTTCCATGCTGTGCTGATGCCCATCGCTTATTTAGGGTTGATTTTAAACATAAGCTACTATTTTTATTAGATTAAATCCCACGTTGTTAAACTGGCATACATATTGCTAATACTGTTTAGATTCAGTGATTTTTACTGATTAATATCGGTTTTCGGGGGCAGTATGGCGTCTGATCTTCTGAATGTGGGTACGCAAAGCGTACTGACCGCTCAGAGACAACTCAATACCACAGGTCATAACATTTCTAATGTTAATACAGAGGGTTACAGCCGTCAGTCTGTACTCCAAGGGACCAATATGCCCCGCCAATATGGCGGTGAAACTTATGGTATGGGCGTACATGTGGAAAATGTTCGCCGCTCATGGGATCAGTTTGCCGTTAAAGAGCTGAACATGGCCTCGACCAACCATGCCTTCAAAAGCGATACTCAGCAAAACTTAGATATGTTATCGAATTTGTTATCATCGGTGGCATCGAAAAAAATTCCTGAAAACCTCAATGAATGGTTTGATTCGGTAAAAAGCTTGGCCGATTCCCCGAATGATTTGGGCAGCCGTAAAGTGGTATTGGAAAAAGCGCGGCTGATTTCGCAAAACCTGAATGACTTTCATGAAACGGTTCGTCAGCAAAAAGACATCACCAACAAAGGATTAGAAGTGGGCGTTGAGCGGATCAACCAGCTTGCTCTCGAAATTCGTGATTTACAGCGTTTAATGATGCGTGTTCCCGGTCCACATAACGATCTGATGGATAAGCATGAAAAAATGGTCGCCGAGTTGTCGCAATACACCAAAGTGACCGTGACGCCAAGAAAACAGGGTGAAGGTTTTAATATTCATATCGGCAATGGGCATACCCTAGTTTCTGGTACTGAAGCGAGCCAACTGAAAGTCATTGATGGTTTTCCGGACACTCAACAGCATCGTTTAGCCATGGTGGAAGGGCAGGCGCTCAAACCGATTTCAGCGCGTGATATCGGCGGCAAAATGGAAGCCATTTTGGAGATGCGTGATGAGCACATTCCTTATCTGATGGACGAAATCGGTCGATTAGCACTCTCATTTTCCTATGAAGTGAACAGCATACAAGCTCAAGGCTTGGATTTGCGCGGCAACATTGGTGAGCCTCTATTTAGTGGAGTTAACTCAGAGATCAGTGCTCGAGCTCGGGTGGTGACCAGCAGTGACTCGCGTGCCGACATGGCGGTGTTTATCGAGGATGTTAGCCAACTGAAAGGCGGCGAATACTCAATGCAATATAACGGTAGCGACTTTGTCGTGACCTTGCCTTCCGGTGAACAAACGGTATTGCCGCTGGTCAAAGACAGCCTATATCTTGATGGCTTGCGGGTTGAAGTGCGTAATCCTCCGCAAATTGGCGAGCGAATTTTAGTGCGTCCAACCCGCGATGGCGCGGCGGCCATTCGCTTAGCGACCGAAGATGCGACAAAAATTGCCGCCCAAAGCTTTGCGGCATCGACCACCTTTGCCCACGGCAAAGCACAGTTTAATATTCTGCAGAGCGGTGAGATGCGCGAATTTGAGGTAATTGTTTCACCGACCGGTGATCAGTTTGCGGTTACCGACACCAAAGGCAATCTTTTATTGCAGCCACAACCTTATCCACCGACTGAGCCAGTAACGCTGCTGGGTACTACCTTTGAGTTGACCGCAGGCGCTTTGCCCAATGATAAATTCACTGCCAACCTAGTTCCATCGGAAGGTGATAACGGCAACTTGCGCAAAATGTACAATATTCAAACCGCGAAGCGGATGAATGATCACGAATCGACCATTATCGATCTGTACCATAACCTCAATACGGATGTGGGGCTAAAATTGGCTACCATGACCCGTTTAACCGATGTGGCAAATTTAGAAAAAGAGGCGGCACAATCGCGTATCGCTTCTATTTCCGGGGTTAATCTTGATGAAGAAGCGGCCAATATGATGAAGTTTCAGCAAGCCTATATGGCGTCATCACGCATCATTCAGGCTTCCAATGACACCTTTAACACCATTTTGGCATTGCGATAGGGGGCTAGGTACATGTTGAATCGGATCTCTAGCTTTCACAACTATCAAGCGGTTCAGAACGATATTCGTCGTCAGGAATCGAAAGTTTTCAATAATCAGGCGCAATTGGCCTCGGGCAAGAAACTGCTTTCAGCCAGTGATAATCCGCTGGCAACCCATTACATCCAAAATGTCGGTCAGCAAGAAGAGCAGTTACGTCAGTATCTAGATGCTATCGTGCTAGTGCGTAACCGCTTAGAGCATCAAGAGGTGATTATCTCCAATACTGAAGAGTTTACCGACTCGGCTAAGCGTAACGTGATGGAGATGATTAATGGTTCATTATCACCCGAAGATCGTGTGGCACGCGCGCGAGTGTTACAGGAAATGGCCAATAATTTTCTAAACTTAGCCAATGTACAGGATGAATCGGGTAACTATATTTTTGCCGGAACCAAACCGAAAAATCAGCCCTTTTTCCGTGATAATCAAGGTAACGTCAGTTACACCGGTGATGATTATCAGCGCAAAATGAAGATCTCCAATAGCTTGGAAATTCCGTTTAACAATCCAGGCAGTCACGTATTTATGGAGATCCCCAATCCCTTTGGCAGCTATCAAC
Organism: Vibrio chanodichtyis; assembly: GCF_028863985.1. Classification (NCBI taxonomy): domain Bacteria; kingdom Pseudomonadati; phylum Pseudomonadota; class Gammaproteobacteria; order Vibrionales; family Vibrionaceae; genus Vibrio; species Vibrio chanodichtyis. The sequence goes on from NZ_JARBFT010000004.1 coordinate 65,891, forward strand.
CCAATTATGCTTTGCAAGAGGGATCCGAGCTGCTGTTAGAGCGTGCGATTAACCGTGATCCTGCTGACAGCTCAGTGTACCAAGTCACTTTCGTCGAGATGGCGCAAGGTCAACACGGTTATCAATTAGAGCGTGATGGCAGCGTGGTGCAAGCGGGTGAATTTGATCCGCAACATGGTATTCAGTTTGAAGATCTCCATATTCAGTTTAAAGGGCAGATCACCAAAGGCGACAGCATTGCGCTGAATCCGCGCAGCACTTTTAGCGTGTTTGATACGTTTCGTGATGCAATCCGTTATGCCAAGGGTTCGGTTTCGGATGCCTCCAATACCGCTCAATTGCATCAAGTAGTTGAAGAGTTTCATACCGCGTTTATTCATCTGAATAAAACCAGAACCGATCTCGGCGCTCGACTCAGTACGCTGGATATTCAGGCTGAGCAACATGAAGATTTTAAAATTAGCCTCGCTAAATCGAAAAGCGCATTTGAAGATTTAGATTATGCCCATGCCGTGATTGACTTTAATCAGAATTCACGAGCGTTGGAGGCTTCGCAAAAAGCATTTGGTAAAACCAAAGATCTCACCTTGTTTAATTATATCTAACACCGTTTAACGGTCGCTAACCTTCAATGCCTTATGTGCTTTAGCCATATGTGCGAAGTGAGTGAAGTTAAAGCAGTGCAGTAAAAAAACAGTGAAGTGAAAAAGTGGCGCGAAAACGGCTTTGTCATCAGCCTGATGAAAAGTTGCTTGGGCCAATCAAAGCGGCAAGTGAGCGGCAAAAAAGTGTTTCCAGAAGGATAAGTGGCTGATTTAAGGTGGTTGCTTAAATCGGTGCTTATGTTTAACTAATTGAAATTTAATTATTTTTGTCTGAAATATTGATTGGTTAAAAAGTTGGCACACTAATTGAATAAGATACAGCAGTTGTTGTAACCGGTTTTTAAATCCGCCGTTAGGCAGATTTGGCAAGTTATTTACGGTCAGTGCTTCCAAGAGAGACCCAAGCTGACCGCTTCGCAAATGAGCTTGCGAACTCGATAGGAGAGCAAACTATGACCATTAACGTAAATACCAACGTGTCGGCAATGACCGCACAACGTTACCTGACGAAAGCGACTGGAGATCTCAATACCTCCATGGAACGTCTATCATCCGGTAATCGTATTAACAGTGCCAAAGATGACGCGGCAGGCTTACAGATTTCAAACCGTTTAACGGCGCAATCTCGTGGCTTGGATGTGGCAATGCGTAACGCCAACGATGGTATTTCGATTGCTCAAACCGCAGAAGGTGCGATGAATGAATCGACCAGTATTTTGCAACGTATTCGTGACTTAGCATTGCAGTCAGCCAATGGCACCAACTCCGCTTCTGAGCGTCAAGCGCTCAATGAGGAGTCGACTGCACTGCAGGATGAGTTAAACCGTATCGCTGAAACGACCTCATTCGGTGGTCGTAAATTGCTGAATGGCTCGTTTGGCGAGGCTTCTTTCCAAATCGGTTCTAGCTCAGGTGAAGCGATCATTATGGGACTGAGCAGTGTACGTGCGGATGATTTCCGCATGGGCGGCCAGACCTTTATCGCCGAGCAAGCTAAAACCAAAGAGTGGGGCGTGCCGACCGATCTTTTCGATCTCAAGTTTGAGTTTACCAAGAAAGATGGTGAGGTCGTGGCGTTGGACATCATCGCCAAAGAGGGCGATGACATTGAAGAATTGGCGACGTATATCAATGGCCAAACAGATTTGATCAAAGCCTCGGTTGATCAAGATGGCAAATTACAACTTTTTGTGGCCGAGCCCAATATTGAAGGTGATTTGACCATTTCTGGTGGTTTAGCCACTGAACTCGGTCTCAATGGTGGCCCTGGTACTAATGTTACCGTGCAAAATATTGATATTACTACCGTCGGTGGTTCACAAAATGCGGTGGGCATTATCGATGCAGCGCTGAAATATGTCGATTCACAGCGTGCGGATCTCGGTGCCAAGCAGAACCGACTCAGTCACAGTATCAGTAACTTATCCAATATTCAGGAGAATGTGGAAGCTTCGAAAAGTCGGATTAAAGATACCGATTTTGCTAAGGAGACCACGCAACTGACTAAATCTCAAATTCTGCAACAGGCGGGAACCTCGATTCTGGCCCAAGCAAAACAGTTGCCAAACTCTGCCATTTCGTTATTGCAGTAGTTTTGAGGACCTTCATTAATCAGCTCAGACGTGGGTATATAATGAAGGGACTTTGGCAAGGCATGGTTATGCGACGTTAGCTGAGCTCTCTCACTTACTGCTCAATTCGCGTAACATAATTATGTCCCCTTAATGGTTAGCCTAGATGTGTTCATTTCTCTTGATCTCCACATTGGCGATGGCGACCAGCAAATAGCCCCCGTTCTCTCAAAGGAAAGGGGCTTTTTCTTTTCGGTTTTTCACGCACTGCCCACCACTGATCTTACTCTGTCCCCTGATTTTCCTTACCCTCGGCCATTTGGTGTAAAACTTGAGCTTTTTTGGATGAGATCTATCCAATTTGAGGCTTGCCTCTCAGATTGAATGAATATCAACTGATTTACGCTCAAAATTTATCTTTTTACTAAAGGATTGATTTCGCTAGTCGCTAATAGAAGTAACTTTGAGAGAACTGCTTGGTTTACCGAGACGTCGGAAACCGTTTGGGAGTTCCGCTATGCCGGAAAATCAACAGGAGATATTACTATGGCTGTGAATGTAAACACCAATGTGTCAGCGATGACAGCTCAACGCTACTTGAGCAGTGCAACTAACGCACAACAGGCGTCGATGGAACGTCTATCATCAGGATACAAAATTAACAGCGCCAAAGATGATGCTGCTGGGATGCAGATCTCTAACCGTTTGAATGTACAAAGCCGAGGCTTAGATGTTGCTGTGCGTAACGCCAACGATGGTATTTCGATGGCGCAAACCGCAGAAGGTGCGATGAATGAGACCACCAATATTCTGCAACGTATGCGTGATCTCTCTTTGCAATCAGCCAATGGTTCGAACTCAAAATCAGAGCGTGTCGCGATTCAAGAAGAAGTGACTGCACTGAATGATGAGCTGAACCGGATTGCGGAAACCACCTCTTTTGGCGGTAATAAACTGCTCAATGGCTCTTTTGCTACTAAATCTTTCCAGATTGGTGCGGATAGCGGCGAAGCGGTAATGCTCAATATCAAAGATATGCGCAGCGATAACACCTTGATGGGTGGTAAAGCTTATGAAGCAGCCAATGGCAAAGAGAAAAGCTGGGGAGTTGAAGAGGGTAAAAATGAGCTTGCCATTACTCTGACCGATAAACGTGAAGGTGAGAAGACTATCACTATCACCGCTAAACAAGGCGATGATATTGAAGAGCTGGCGACGTATATCAACGGTCAAACTGATATGATCAAAGCATCAGTGGATGAAGCGGGTAAATTACAATTATTCACTGATAACAACAAAATTGACGGTGAGGTCACCTTTGGCGGTACCCTAGCCGCTGAATTAGAGATTGGTGCAGCGAAAGATTTGACTGTCAATACGCTTGATGTGACCACTGTCGGTGGTGCGCAAGAGAGTGTGGCGGTGGTTGATGCGGCGTTGAAATACGTTGATAGCCATCGAGCGGAATTGGGTGCTTTCCAAAACCGTTTCGGACATGCGATCAATAACTTAGATAACATTAACGAAAATGTGAATGCTTCTAAGAGCCGGATCAAAGATACCGATTTTGCCAAAGAAACGACAGCACTGACGAAATCACAAATTCTTTCTCAAGCATCCAGTTCAGTACTGGCTCAAGCGAAGCAAGCACCCAACTCAGCACTAGCACTGTTAGGCTAATTTGAGTGGTGGTAACTTTGATAGCAAAAAACCCAGCATTGGCTGGGTTTTTTATTGGCATAATCTTTGTAATCTATCTTTTTACTCTTTACTGCGATTGATGCTAAGCCAATAATCTGCAGCCAAGAGAGCTAGCAAAGAGGGAGCTACTCAAACGCCATTAATCAAGCGCTATCAACCCTCAAGGCGCAAGCACTAAAGAATATAAAGTGCAGATAAAACAAAACCTAGCCGAAGCTAGGTTTTGTTTATATGGTGCGGAAGAAGAGACTTGAACTCTTACACCTTGCGGCGCCAGAACCTAAATCTGGTGCGTCTACCAATTTC
>NZ_JARBFT010000004.1:70326-267004 GCF_028863985.1 Vibrio chanodichtyis
GGTGGCTACGACGGGATTTGAACCTGTGACCCCATCATTATGAGTGATGTGCTCTAACCAGCTGAGCTACGTAGCCATCTTTTCGAGCGAGAGACTATAATACAATCCCGCTCTGACTTCCAATGGTTTTTACCAACTTGAAAGTTAAATAAAAATGGCAGGTCTACCTGGATTCGAACCAGGGAATGGCGGCATCAAAAGCCGCTGCCTTACCGCTTGGCGATAGACCTGCAGTGATGATTCACATCATCGTAATATGGTGCGGAAGAAGAGACTTGAACTCTTACACCTTGCGGCGCCAGAACCTAAATCTGGTGCGTCTACCAATTTCGCCACTTCCGCAAACTTGTTTCAACTTGATGCCTTTGGTGCGGAAGGAGGGACTTGAACCCTCACGTCCTAAGGACACTAACACCTGAAGCTAGCGCGTCTACCAATTCCGCCACCACCGCGTGTTCAAAGCATCAAATTGTCAAAATTTGGTGGCTACGACGGGATTCGAACCTGTGACCCCATCATTATGAGTGATGTGCTCTAACCAGCTGAGCTACGTAGCCTAATTTTCTCTCGCTGAGAAGGTTTTGCCTTATCGCTGAGAACGGAGCGCATTATGCGGATCTGACCTCGGAGCGTCAACAGTTTTTTTGAATAAATTCTTTGAAATTAACCGTTCGAGTTTTTTTTAAACAAAGAGGCGTGTTTATGATCAAAAACCATCAGCAAAACAACCAATTCATTACGCTGGATAGATCACAAAGATCATTTTTTATAGCGTATAAACAGCAAAAGCCAACACTTAGGTTGGCTTTTGCTTGAGCATTGCGTGAAATTTAAACGTTGAAGCGGAAGTGGATTACATCGCCATCTTTGACAATGTACTCTTTACCTTCCAAACGCCATTTCCCAGCCTCTTTGGCACCCGACTCACCGCTAAATTGGATGTAGTCATCATAACCAATCACTTCGGCACGGATAAAGCCACGCTCAAAATCGGTGTGGATTTTTCCTGCCGCTTGTGGCGCGGTCGCTCCAACCGGGATGGTCCATGCGCGTACTTCTTTAACACCCGCGGTGAAGTAGGTTTGCAGATTCAGTAAATCATAACCAGAGCGGATCACGCGGTTTAAGCCCGGCTCTTCAATGCCAAGATCGGCCAAAAACTCATCGCGTTCTTCTTCTTCCAGCTCAGACAGCTCAGCTTCGATAGCCGCGCACACCGCCACCACCGAAGAACCTTCTTGGGTGGCAAACTCGACCACGGCATCTAAGTAAGGGTTATTCTCAAAGCCATCTTCATTGACGTTAGCAATGTACATGGTTGGTTTGAGGGTGAGCAGATTGAGGTAACCGATCGCTTGCAGCTCTTCTTTGCTCAGTGCCACTGAGCGAGCCGATTCGCCTTCGCTGAGAACCGGTTGCAGTTTTTCTAATACGGTGAGTTCAAATTTGGCCTCTTTGTCGCCACCTTTTGCGCGTTTCGCTTGACGTAAAATCGCGCGATCACAGCTATCTAAGTCGGCCAATGCCAGTTCAAGATTGATCACGGCAATGTCTTCCAGTGGTGATACTTTACCAGCCACATGGATGATGTTTTCGTTTTCAAAGCAGCGTACAACGTGACCAATCGCATCGGTTTCGCGGATGTTTGCCAAAAATTTGTTGCCTAAGCCTTCCCCTTTTGATGCGCCCGCAACCAGACCGGCGATGTCAACAAACTCCATGGTTGTTGGCAAAATGCGTTCTGGTTTAACGATTGTGGCTAATGCATCTAGGCGAAGATCCGGCACCGGAACAACACCGGTGTTTGGTTCGATAGTACAAAACGGAAAGTTAGCCGCTTCGATGCCCGCTTTGGTCAGCGCATTAAAAAGAGTTGATTTACCTACGTTTGGCAAACCGACGATGCCACATTTAAAACCCATGACTGTAACCTTATTCAGCTTTGAAAGTGTGTAAACGATTTTGTGCTTTGGTGATGCCATCCTTCAATAGGATTTCGAGGCAGCGAACCGATTCGTCGACCGCCGCTTCAAGGCACTCCTGCTCTTTGGCGGGGGCTTTGCCTAACACATAACCTGCTACTTTATCTTTGTGTCCCGGATGACCAATGCCAAGCCGCAGACGATAGAATTCTTTGTTGTTGCCTAATTTGCTTATGGTGTCTTTGAGCCCGTTATGGCCACCATGTCCACCACCTTGCTTAAATTTAGCCACTCCTGGTGGCAAATCGAGCTCATCGTGGGCAACCATGATCTCTTCTGGTTTAATTTGATAAAAATTGGCCAGTGCCGCAATCGCTTTACCGGAGAGATTCATAAAGGTGGTCGGAATTAATACTCGTAATTCTTGCCCATTAATCAACATCCGCCCGGTCAGGCCAAAAAATTTCGCCTCATGCTTTAGGGTGACGTGATGAGCACGAGTGAGTTGTTCAACAACCCAAGCCCCCGCATTATGACGCGTTTTGGCGTATTCCGGCCCAGGATTGGCTAGTCCGACAAGCAGTTTGATTGGTTGACTCAAGGCTAAGATCTCTTCGGAAACTCAAAAGCGCAGTATGATAGCACACATCTTATTCAAGGTGCGAGTGAGCGTCTGTGGCAATAAAAAAGCGCTTCATCATCGATGAAACGCTTTCAGAGATTCAATCAATCGAATATAGACTATCAACGACCAGGCTTACCGAGCGTGGCTTAGCTAAACATGGCTGAGATAGACTCTTCGTTGCTGATGCGACGAATCGCTTCAGCCAGCATGCTTGATAGAGTCAGTTGCGTGACTTTACCGGTTGCTGCCATCTCTTTCGAGAGGGTGATAGAGTCGGTGACAATCACTTGATCCAATACTGAGTTTTTGATGTTTTTCGCAGCGTTACCTGAGAATACGGCGTGAGTTGCGTAAGCAAATACGCGTTTAGCACCACGCTCTTTCAGCGCTTCAGCGGCTTTACACAATGTGCCGCCAGTGTCGATCATGTCATCGACAATCACACAGTCACGGCCTTCAACATCACCGATAAGGTTCATCACTTCAGAAACGTTGGCACGTGGACGACGCTTATCAACGATCGCAATATCGATATCACCCAACGCTTTGGCCGTTGCACGCGCACGCACGACGCCACCTAAATCAGGTGAGACCACCACGGGATCTTCTAGATTACGTGCTTTCATATCTTCTAGCAGCACAGGTGTTCCGAAGATGTTATCAACCGGAACATCGAAGAAACCTTGGATCTGTTCAGCGTGAAGGTCAATGGTCAGCACGCGGTCAACACCAACGTTAGACAGAAAATCAGCCACGACTTTAGCGGTGATAGGCACACGCGCCGAGCGCACTCGACGGTCTTGGCGAGCATAACCAAAGTAAGGAATAACTGCCGTAATACGGCCTGCAGAAGCACGGCGCATTGCGTCAATCATAACCACCAGTTCCATTAGGTTGTCATTGGTTGGGGCACAGGTGGATTGAATGATAAATACATCGCTACCACGCACATTTTCATTGATTTGTACTGCCACTTCACCATCCGAGAAGCGGGAAACAGTAGCATCACCAAGCGAAATGTACAGACGATCTGCAATACGTTGGGCTAGTTCGGGTATAGCGTTACCAGCAAATAGCTTCATATCAGGCACGGTGGAAACCTCAGGGTTGCGTCCAGTTTTTAGTAAGGTCGGATTTTGGCTGATTGGTAATCAGCCAACGTCTTTATCAGCGGTGAAACATTGCGCCCTTCGGCGACAAACGCTAAGACGTGGTCAGATAATTGAGCGAAGACGGCCTGCGCATCTTTCCTGCTCGAAAACTCAGCAAAAACGCAAGATCCCGTCCCAGTCAATCTTGACGGCGCGTATTGTAGCAGCCATGAAAGTTGCTGATCAACCTCGGGGTACAGTGATCGGACAATTTTTTCGCAATCGTTTTCGTAAGGGGTGGTAAGAAGGCTTGCCAGATCACGCTTTGGGGTATCTCTCGTCAGCTGTGGATGGCTAAAAATATCTTTGGTCGCGATGCTGACTGGCGGGCGTACCACTAAATACCATTGCTCTGCTGGTGTGGCCGGGGTTAATTGTTCGCCCACGCCTTCGGCAAAAGCGGCAAATCCACGGGTAAAGACTGGCACATCCGCGCCTAAGGTTAAACCGATCTCGGCCAGTTGTTGGTCGCTAAGTCCGGTTTGCCACAGGTAGTTAAGCGCAACTAAAGTGGTCGCTGCGTTGGAAGATCCGCCACCGATCCCGCCGCCCATGGGTAACACTTTATGCAGTTTAATCTCTGCGCCGTAAGCGGATTGGCTATAGTCTTTGAGCGCGATTGCCGCTTGATAAATCAGATTATCTTGTAACGCGACGTCGGCGAGAGCCGGCGAGAGGGTGATATTCCCGCTGCGGTTGGCGGTAATGGTCAGCTCATCACCGTAATCGAGAAACTGAAACAAGGTCTGCAGATCGTGGTAGCCATTAGCACGGCGACCGGTGATATACAAAAACAGATTAAGTTTAGCCGGCGAAGGCCACACAGTGGTACCGTGGATCATGGGTGCAGTGTCCATTGTGAAATTGCGAGTTGAATCGAAGTGTTGTTTTGCTGGAGTTTGAGCCGATCAGGCAGTAACAACTGCTGATTTTGCCATTCAATCGTCTGATAACGTTGATATTCGACTTGCCATTGTGCAGTGGCGGTAAACTTACTCAACTGGGCAAGGGTGTTATGTGAATTAAGCTGATAAGCGCTGGCTTGGGTTGGCAAACCTAACAGCCAATCTTCCAACTGCGCCACTGGAATATCCAACCCGGTTAAACGTTGGATCAGGCTTTGCGCATCTTGGTCGCGGTAGGTTTGATCATCATAGGTATCGACTTGTGCGCCTTGCTCATTAACGTGTAAATTCAGCACGGTTTGACCAAGGAAATTGGTTAAACGTAGTGAAAGTTGCTGTGGGCTTTTTTGCCATTGAAAATTGAATGACTGGCGCTGATCTGGGGCGATATAACCGAGTTTTCCGGTCAGTTGATAGGCTTGAATGTCCTGTAAGACTAATTGGTGGGTCTGCCATTCAACATTAACGGGCTGCGATGGGGAAGTGGCACAACCGGCCAAAACCAGCAGACTGACCCATCCGAGAATCATATGGCGTATGAGAGAATGCATAGGGCGTTTTTTATCCCAAAAGACAATGAAAACGCGCTCACTATAGCATTGTTCTCGCCAACTGCGGAAAACAAATCCGGTCTGCCCTTTCAATCAAAGAGGGCATCAAGTAAAATTCGCTGTCTAAACCTTCACCCTATCTCGGAACACGCTATAGATGTCTTTGCTTGCCATTGGAATCAATCACAATACGGCGTCGGTAGAATTGCGAGAAAAAGTGGCATTCGGGCCAGAAAAACTCTGTTTGGCGCTGCAGCAACTCGCCAGCTATTCCTACGTAACCGGAGCGGTGATCCTCTCGACCTGTAATCGTACTGAAATTTATTGTGATGTGCGGGCGACAGGTAAACAGAAAGTGATTGAGTGGTTATCTCACTTCCACCAAATCAGTCTGGATGAGTTTAAACCGAGTCTGTATATCCATGAAGAACAAGCAGCAATTCGCCATTTGATGCGCGTGGCGTGTGGGCTGGATTCATTGGTGCTCGGTGAGCCGCAAATATTAGGCCAAGTAAAGCAAGCCTATGCGCAAGCCAGAGACGAACATGCGGTGAGCCCGGCTATCGAAAAGCTGTTCCAAAAAACCTTTTCCGTGGCCAAACGGGTACGTACAGAAACCGAAATTGGTGGCAGTGCGGTATCGGTGGCTTACGCCGCATGTACCTTGGCAAAACACATTTTTGAATCGCTGGCACAGGCTACTGTATTGTTGGTTGGTGCGGGCGAAACCATTGAGTTGGTAGCCAAACATTTGGCGAGTCACCATTGCAAACGGATGATCGTCGCCAACCGTACTCGTGAGCGAGCGATGAGTTTCGCTCAGCAGTTTGACGCTCAAGTCATCGCACTCAATGAGATCCCTGCTTATCTTGCGCAAGCCGATATTGTGATCAGTTCCACCGCAAGCCCACTGCCGATTATTGGTAAAGGTATGGTGGAAAGCGCGCTCAAAGCGCGCCGCTATCAGCCCATGCTATTGGTGGATATCGCCGTCCCGCGTGATATTGAACCGCAGGTTGGTCAGCTTAATGATGCTTATCTCTATTCAGTCGATGATCTGCAATCGATTGTTGAGAGCAACATCGAGCAGCGCAAGGTGGAAGCCATTGCTGCCGAGGCGATGGTTAGTCAAGAAAGTGCGACCTTTATGGGTTGGATGCGCTCATTACAGGCGGTGGATAGTATCCGAGATTACCGTCAGCAGGCTAATCAAGCGCGTGAAGAGCTGGTGAGTAAAAGCCTACAAGCGCTGGCGGCGGGAGGCGATCCCGAAAAATTGCTTATAGAATTAAGCAACAAACTGACCAACAAACTAATTCACACCCCGACCCGCGCCTTACAACTGGCGGCGGAGCAAGGGGAACCGGCTAAATTGGCCGTGATCAGACAAAGTTTAGGTCTTGACGATCTAAATTAAATCTCAACTTAGAGTTTAAAGAAGCAATTATGAAAGCGTCGATTTTAAGCAAGCTGGAATCCCTTGTTGAACGCTACGAAGAGGTGCAACACCTCCTCGGCGACCCAGCAGTTATTGGTGATCAAAATAAATTCCGTGCTCTTTCCAAAGAGTATTCACAACTGGAAGAGATCACCCAGTGTTTCCAAGCTTACCAACAAGCGAAAGATGACTTGCTGGCGGCCGAAGAGATGGCACAGGAAGATGACGCCGAAATGCGTGAAATGGCGCAAGAGGAAATCAAAGCGGCTAAAGCAGCCATTGAACGCCTCACTGATGAGCTGCAAATTTTGCTGTTGCCGAAAGATCCAAACGATGATCGCAACTGTTTCTTGGAAATCCGCGCTGGGGCCGGTGGTGATGAAGCGGGTATTTTTGCTGGCGATCTATTCCGCATGTACAGCCGTTTTGCCGAGAAAAAAGGCTGGCGTATCGAAGTGATGTCATCCAGTGAGGCTGAGCACGGTGGTTATAAAGAGATGATTGCCAAGGTCAATGGTGATGGTGCATACGGTACGCTGAAGTTTGAATCTGGCGGTCATCGTGTGCAACGGGTACCGGCCACCGAAGCGCAAGGGCGTATTCACACATCGGCTTGTACGGTCGCGATCATGCCTGAAATTCCTGAAGCAGAAATTCCAGAAATCAAAGCCAGCGATCTGAAAATCGATACATTCCGCTCCTCGGGCGCGGGTGGTCAGCACGTTAACACCACCGATTCGGCTATCCGTATCACTCACTTACCGACTGGTATTGTGGTTGAGTGTCAGGATGAGCGTTCGCAGCATAAGAACAAAGCTAAAGCGATGTCAGTGTTGGCGGCGCGGATTGCCCAAGCGGAAGAGTCGAAACGTGCGGCGCAAATTTCAGATACGCGACGTAACCTGCTCGGCTCTGGTGATCGCAGTGACCGGATCCGCACCTATAACTACCCACAAGGCCGGGTTTCTGATCACCGGATTAACTTGACCGTGTATCGCTTAACCGAAGTGATGGAAGGCGATCTGCAATCACTGATTGAACCGGTGATCCATGAACATCAAGCCGATCAGCTCGCGGCACTGGCGGATCAAAACTAATCCATGTCAGTCACGATTGAAGCGGCATTAAAAGCGGCCAGCGAGCAACTGCAACACAGCGGCAGTGATTCGCCAGCGCTTGATGCCGCGGTGTTACTTTGCCATGTATTGGCTAAGCCGCGCTCTTATTTGCTGACTTGGCCAGATAAACTGTTGGATCAAGCCACGCTGGCCGCTTGGCAAAATCTGCTCGCGCGTCGGATAGCTGGCGAGCCGGTGGCTTATATTCTTGGTGAGCGCGAGTTTTGGTCGCTGCCATTCAAAGTCTCTCCCGCCACGCTGATCCCACGTCCTGATACTGAACGCTTGGTCGAATTAGCGCTGGAGAAAGCGGCGTTAATTGACGGAGAACTGCTTGATTTAGGTACAGGAACTGGCGCGATTGCGCTGGCCTTGGCATCCGAATTACCAACGCGGCGAGTCACGGGCATCGATTTACGTCCGGAAGCGGCGGAGTTAGCTCAGGAGAACGCGACTCGCTTGGCGCTCGGCAATACGCAGTTTTTGCAAGGCAGTTGGTTTAGTCCGCTAGTTTATGGTACGAAGTTTGCTTTAATTGTTTCCAACCCGCCCTATATTGACCCACACGATCCACATTTAGATCAGGGGGATGTCCGGTTTGAGCCGAAAAGCGCGTTAGTCGCGGCTGAAAATGGTTTGGCGGATATTCGCTATATCAGTACCCATGCGCCTGATTTTTTACTCGATGGTGGCTGGTTGCTGTTTGAGCATGGCTATGATCAAGGGGCGGCAGTACGCACTATGTTGCATCAGTTGGGTTATCAAAACATTACCACTGAGCAAGATTATGCGGGTAATGATCGAGTGACACTCGGGCAATTCATCACGGGATGTGCATCATGTACGAAGGATTAAAACATTTTCATCTATTGACGATTGGCGTGAGCGCCATGCTGTTATCGATTCGCTATGTGTTGATGATGCTCGACTCAGTGCATCTTGAGCGTAAGTTTTTCAAAATTTTTCCCCATGTCAACGATACGTTATTGCTGTTATCGGGGATTGCTCTGGTCATGATCACTGGCTTTATTCCTTTTACCGATGCTGCGCCGTGGATGACCGAGAAATTCACCTGTGTATTGGCTTATATCGCGTTAGGCTTCTTTGCGCTTAAGCTCGGTCGCAACAAACTGCTGCGCAGTTTTGCCTTTTTTGGCGCATTAGGTTGGTTGGCGATGGCTGGTAAAATTGCGGTCGCCAAAGCTCCTCTTCTGTTTAGTTAAGGTAAGGGCTGGCTCATGCAGAACTGGTGTGATGAAGATTTTGATGCGCTGGAATTAGTTGAGGGTGCATTGGTACTTAATCAAGCAATTAATCCTGATACCCAAGTGGCATGGGCGCAGGGCGAGTTAACTCGCTTATTAAAGGAAGCGCAATTAGCGCTGAGCGATGAACATGATCCGCAAGCGCGTTTTACACGCTTTCTACACCTGTTCTACCATCAGTGGGGTTTTAGCGGTGATAGTGAAGCGTATTTTGATTCACGTAATGCTTTTATCGATCAGGTTCTAAAGCGTCGCAAAGGGATTCCGGTCAGTCTTGGCGCATTGCTACTCTATATCGGGCGTAAACTTGGCTTTCCACTGCACAGCATTAATTTTCCGACCCAATTTCTGTTGGCGCTGGATTGGCCGGGAGAAGCGCCGATCTATCTCAATCCGTTTAATGGTGAACGGGTCAGTCAACATACTTTGCAAGCTTGGCTGGTTGGTCAGCAAGGCCCGCTGGCCAAGCTCAACTCATCCCATCTACCGCGGGTGGATAACCCGAGTATTATTGGCCGCTGGTTGGCGCTGATCAAAAGTGCTTTACTGCGCGAAGAACACTATACTCTGGCGTTAAGATGCACCAATTTGGCGCTTACTTTTGTGCCCGATGACCCTTATGAAATCCGTGATCGTGGTTTTATCTATCAACAGTTAGCTTGTCACCAAATTGCGATGGCGGATTACCAATATTTTATTGAACATTGCCCGCACGATCCGGCGAGTGAACTGTTAAAAAAACAAGTCAATTTGCTCAGTCACGGCAGACCAGTGACGCTGCATTAACCTAATAAGAGAGATTAAGATGGAACACAAAATTGTCCATGTCGGTGATATTCCGGTAGCGAATAATCTGCCATTTACCCTATTTGCGGGCATGAACGTATTGGAATCGCGTGATTTGGCGATGCAAATTTGTGAATACTACGTAAAAGTGACTGAAAAACTCGGCATTCCTTACGTGTTCAAAGCCTCATTTGATAAAGCCAACCGCAGCTCAGTGCACTCATATCGTGGTCCGGGTCTTGAGCAAGGCATGAAAATTTTCCAAGAGTTGAAGCAAACTTTTGGGGTGAAAATCATTACCGATGTGCATACCGCAGAACAAGCTCAACCGGTTTCCAAAGTGGTGGATGTGATCCAATTGCCGGCATTTCTGGCGCGTCAAACCGATCTGGTGGAAGCGATGGCTAAAACCGGTGCCGTGATCAATGTTAAAAAACCACAATTTATGAGCCCAGGTCAAGTCGGCAATATCGTTGAGAAATTTGCCGAATGTGGCAATGACAAGGTGATTTTGTGTGAACGCGGCTCTTGCCATGGTTACGACAATCTGGTGGTGGACATGCTCGGGTTTGGCGTGATGAAGCAAGCATCTAACGGTAGCCCGATTATTTTCGATGTCACTCACTCACTGCAAATGCGTGATCCTTCAGGAGCGGCATCCGGTGGCCGTCGTCAGCAAACTGTCGAACTAGCCAAAGCGGGTTTAGCAACGGGCATTGCCGGTCTGTTTATTGAAGCGCATCCGAACCCAGACCAAGCGAGATGTGATGGTCCATCAGCGCTGCCACTGGATAAGCTTGAACCGTTCTTAGCGCAAATGAAAGCACTGGATGATCTGATCAAAAGCTTCGGGAACATCGATATCCGCTAAGCGGACGTTTTTCGCTCTAGCATCGATTTAAGGCCACCGACAGGTGGCCTTTTTCATTGTGCTGTTCGTCGGTCGTGTTTTGAACCGATGCTAGTCTGAGCCGATTGCTGGCCGCTATTGGGGCTTTTAAGTGATCTGAGCGACATAAATATGCAATTAAGCTGTCGCATTACTTATGTTATTTTAGACTCAAACGAGTTTTAATCGTGTGATCCGCCGCGTGTAGGATGTTAGCTCGCGGCGATACGATTGCTCATCTGCACTTTTTAGCCGTGGTTTTTTCCGATCAAAGGTATGACAATGCAATTAAAGCCTATTCTAAAATCTTTACTCAGCGTCGCGATCGTCGCCTCTTTGGCCGGGTGTGTCACTCAGCCAACACATCAGTGGCAAGCCGACCAAACTTACCGATTGACCATTTTACACACCAACGATCACCATGGCCGTTTTTGGCAGAATCAATATGGTGAATATGGCATGGCGGCTCGTAAAACACTGATTGATCAGTTACGGGCCGAGATTGAAGCGCAGGGCGGTAGTGTGTTGTTGCTCTCGGGGGGCGATATCAATACTGGCGTGCCAGAGTCTGATCTGCAAGATGCAGAGCCTGATTTCAAAGGCATGAGCAAAATTGGTTACGATGCGATGGCGCTCGGCAATCATGAGTTTGATAACCCACTCGAAGTGCTGTTTAAGCAGCAACAATGGGCCAATTTCCCGATGCTGTCAGCCAATATTTATGATAAAGCCTCCGGCAAGCGCCTGTTTGAACCGTACCATATCTTTGATAAGCAAGGGATCAAGATTGCTGTTATCGGGCTGACCACCGAAGATACGGCAAAAATTGGCAATCCTGAATTTATCGCTGGTATTGATTTTCGCGATCCCAAACCAGAAGCGAAACAAGTGATCGCTGAGCTAAAGAAAAAAGAGAAGCCGGATCTGATCATAGCGGTTACCCATATGGGGCACTACCAAAATGGCGAGCATGGAGTGAATGCGCCGGGTGATGTGGCTTTAGCCCGTTATCTGCCTGCAGGTGAGCTTGATATGATTGTCGGTGGCCACTCACAAGAACCGGTGTGTATGGAAGGGCCGAATCTGATCACCAAGAACTTTAAGCCGGGCGATCAATGTAAGCCGGATTTCCAAAATGGCACGTACATCGTACAAGCTTACGAATGGGGTAAATACGTGGGCCGTGCCGATTATGAGTTCCGTAATGGTGAGCTGAACATGGTCAGCTATGATCTGATCCCTGTGAACTTAAAAAATAAAGTTGACGTTAATGGTCAAACACAGCACGTATTTGCCACTACGGAAATTCAGCAAGATGCCGAGCTATTGGAATTTCTGCGCCCTTATCAGGAAAAAGGTCAACAGCAACTGGGGGTAAAAATTGCCGACAGCAATGGTAAGTTGGAAGGTGATCGACATGTCGTGCGCTTTCAGCAAACCAATTTAGGGCGAATGATTGCGCTTGCCCATATGCAGCGTGCCAAAGCGGATTTCGGTATTATGAACTCGGGTGGTGTGCGTGATTCGATCCCCGCCGGTGATATCACTTATAAAGATGTGTTGAAAGTGCAGCCGTTTGGCAACATCGTGAGCTATGTGGATATGAATGGTCAGGAAGTGCTGGATTATCTGAACGTGGTGGCGACTAAGCCGGTTGATTCGGGAGCCTATGCTCAGTTTGCTGGGATCGCGTTGACAGTGGCCGATGGTAAAGTCACCAATGTGCAAATCGCTGGTAAACCGCTGCGCCTAGATCAAACTTACCGTTTCACGCTACCCAGTTTTAATGCGGCAGGCGGTGATGGTTATCCAAAAATTTCCGATCATCCCGGGTATGTGAATACTGGGTTTGTCGATGCGGAAGTCTTGAAAGATTTCCTTGAAGCCCAGAGCCCGATTGACATCAAACGTTTCGCTCCAGCCGGTGAAATTGTTTATCGTTAATAAGATTTGACTGTGTGGGTTGAATTGCGTTTACTGACAAGCGGTGTAAAACACCGCTTTTTTGTTTTCCATTTCAATATGGAAGCGAGCTTTATCTGCCCAACCAGTAGGGTGAGTCAATGAGGATACGCGATTTATGACGCCTGCGATTAATCTTGCCAAGAAAAATAAAATCTCTCATATCATTCATCAATATCAACATGATCCGAACCACACCAGTTATGGCTTAGAGGCTGCGCAGGCACTTGGTCAAGATCCTAAACAAGTGTTTAAAACCTTACTGTTTTGCCTTAATGGTGAAGAGAAAAATCTCGCGGTGGCGATTATTCCAGTTGATTTAAAACTGAATTTAAAATTAGCCGCCAAAGCGGCACACGCCAAAAAAGCGGAGATGGCCAAGCCGGAGATTGCAGAGAAAACCACCGGTTATGTGGTGGGTGGGATCAGTCCACTTGGTCAAAAAAAATTATTGCCAACGTTTATTCACCAGAGCGCAGCATGCCAAGCGACCATTTGTGTCAGTGCCGGTAAACGCGGCTTAGAAATTGAGTTATCTCCCCAAGATTTGGCACGTTTAACGCGTGGTCAGTTTGCCGAATTGTGCCAAGCGGATATTTAGCCGCGCTAAATAAAAACGGCCTTGATCAAGGCCGTTGCTTTACTATCGCGAGATGAATGATGCTGCGAGATTATCATGTCGTTGAGAGATTAATCTCGCGCTTCTTGTTCCATTTGCGCATTGTCCACGACGTGGTTTTCACCTAAGTCTTTTGGCAGAATGAGGTTGAGCGCAATCGCAACGATACCGCACAAGCTCACCCCTTGTAGGCTGAAATCACCAACACCAAATGCCATGCCGCCGATACCAAACACTAAGGTTACCGCGACAATCACTAAATTGCGTGATTTGTGCAGATCTACTTGATTTTTGATCAGCGTATTCAAACCTACCGTGGCAATCGAACCAAACAGCAAGATCATAATACCGCCCATCACCGGCACTGGAATGGTTTGCAGCAATGCGCCGAGTTTACCCACCAACGCGAGGATAATGGCGGTGATGGCTGCCCAAGTCATGATCGCCGGATTAAATGCGCGGGTTAGCATAACGGCACCAGTCACCTCACTGTAGGTGGTGTTTGGTGGCGCGCCAAACATAGTCGCGGCCATGGTGGCCACTCCGTCACCAGCAATCGTGCGGTGTAAGCCTGGCTTTTTCAGATAATCTTTGTTGGTCACGTTAGAAATAGCCAACATATCGCCCACATGTTCAACCGCAGGAGCAATCGCGACTGGGATCATAAATAGAATGGCGTTGATGTTAAATTCAGGAAAGGTAAAGTTTGGTAACGCCAGCCAAGCCGCTTGTTCGACCGCTGTAAAATCGACCACGCCCATCACCAGTGACAACGCATAGCCGCTAATAATGCCCGCCAAGATTGGCACCAGCTTGAAAAAGCCCTTGGCGAACACGCTAAAGACAACCGTGACTAACAGCGAGAGACACGAGATCCACAGTGCCGCTTGTGGGTCGATGAGTTGTAGAGCGCCATCCCCTGTTTTACCAAGCGCCATATTGACCGCTGCCGGCGCTAGCCCTAAACCAATCACCATTATGACTGGGCCAACCACCACTGGTGGTAGCAGTTTATGGATGATGGCAACGCCACGTAATTTGATGACACAACCGAGGAAGATATATACCGCACCGGCTGCCATCAACCCCCCCATGGTTGCTGGGATCCCCCAAGTTTGGATACCGAACATGATTGGGGCAATAAAAGCAAATGAGGAGGCGAGGAAGATAGGAACTGAGCGGCGGGTAATGAATTGGAAAAGCAGTGTTCCGAAACCGGCACCGAACAGTGCGACATTGGGATCTAATCCCGTCAGCAATGGAACCAGAACCAACGCTCCAAATGCAACAAACAGCATTTGCGCGCCTTGGATGGCATTTTTCATCGTATTTTCCCTGATGCAAATAAAAATTCGCGCGATCTTACCATTTCTGCAATCGATTGCGAGCGCGGTGAGATCAAAAAATGCCAGAATTATTGGTTGCTATTGGATAATGACCTAGATCGCGTCGCACCAATTCAAATACGGAACGCTAGTCTGTCTGCCTTGCTGAACGAGGGATAGTTGCTTATCATCGTCATTCAGTAAACAGAATGTAGGTATAGTATGCGCTATTTAGTTGTGTTGATGCTGGGATTGCTGACCTTTCCCGCCCTCGCACTCACTCAAGTCAACTTGTATCAAACCGAAGTAGTGCTGGATCTGCAACAAAGCGATGCTGATGCTGCCGCACGTGTCCGTGCCATGCAAGAGGTGATTGTGCGCGCGACCGGTAGTCAAGCGGCTCTCACCAATGAGGCGGTGCAAAAAGCACTGCGCCAAAGCAATCAGTACATTACCCAGTTCAGCACTCTGCAGCAGGGCTCACAGCCTGTGATGCGCTTACAATTCAGTGCGCCACATATTCGTGCCTTGCTCACCCAAGCGCAGCTGCCTTTTTGGCCCGAAAATCGCAGTAACTTGTTAGTTTGGCTGGTTGAAGAGGCAAACTATGATCGCACGATTGCTTGGGAGCACTCTGATACTCAATGGCTAAACCAGATCAAAGCACGTGCGCGGGCGCGTGGCTTACCTTTGACCGTTCCTGTCGGTGATTTTGATGATGTGACTGGGGTACAAGTGGCGGATTTGTGGGGCGGTTTTGTCAATCCAATCAGTGTCGCCAGTCAGCGCTACCCAACCGATGCGGTATTGGTCATACGTGCTCAAGGTGCGGATTTACGTTGGAGTTTGTTTGATCAATCAGCCCGTTCGATGCTGCAGCAACCGACCTCCCCTTTGACTGGTCAGGCATCCGGCGCGCAAGCTGCCAGTGATATGATTGATCAAATCAGTGATTACTACGCGCGTAAAAGTGCTGTCGTGGTGAGCAGTGAATCTTCTCAGTTTGTGCTTGCGCAGTTTAGCCCGCTCAATAGTGGGGCGGATTTCTTTACGGTCGAGAATAAACTTAAGCGGTTAAGTTCGGTCGCGTCATTAGAGATTTTAAATATTCAGGGCGCTCAAGTGACGTTTAAAGTGCATTTGCTAACCAGTGCACAAGAGTTTAGCAATGAAGTGCTCAGAATGGGGCAAACAGTATTGCTCGATACACCAGCTGCCGAGCTTTCCTCGCCATCACCCGCTGAATATAGCGCTGGTGAGATTGCTGGCGAGGTGCCGAGCAATCAAGCGGATTTGCTGCCCGTGCAGCCTGAGCGGCCATCATCTCAACCGATGACGCTGTATTTTACTTGGCAAGGCTAAGTCATTTAGCGATATGTGATGGATAAAATAGCGCCCAATTAAGGCGCTATTTTTATGTGCTAATTTGATCTCATTTTGGGCGATGACGATGGCTAAGCGCCGCGTTTTGGGTTGCCCATAGGTAAAAAGATCATCGTTGGTCAAAAGGGGCGTTTTTTACGTTTTCAAATGGAACCCGCCACGTCGCTTATTGCTGAGTATTTACAGAATTTCCAGCACTTGCTCGGGTGGACGACCGAGACGTGCCTGACCACGACATACCACAATTGGCCGTTCGAGGAGTTTTGGGTGCTGCGCCAATGCGGCAAACAGTGCGTCATCACTTAGTTGGTGATCACCTAACTGGAGCTCGTGATACAAATCGTCTTTGCAGCGCATCATGCCACGGACTTCACTCAAGCCTAGCTGTTGGTAGAGTTGCTTGAGTTCTGGTATTGAAGGTGATTGCTGTAAATAGTCGATCACTTGCGGGGTGATCCCTTGCTGAGTCAATAGCGCTAAAGTTTCGCGACTTTTCGAGCATTTCGGATTGTGGTAAATCACGACTGACATTCTTTCTCCTTAACTGATTTTATTATTGGAGTGATAAAAAGCGTTCACGCTGCACCATCAACTGATCTATTCGTGCATCATAACGGGCTTGAGCTAAGCTGCCGAGTTCAACCAGTTGACTGGCCTGAGTGTAAAACTGAATGGCTTTGTTCCAGTTGGCTTGCAGTGCCATGATTTCGGCGCGTGCGGCAAGCTCTTCCGCACTATTGCCTAAGCGGTTATTGGCCTCTGACAGGAGTTGCCATCCATTAAGATCATTGGGGTGGTCGTGACTATAGCGCTGCAAGATGCGAATGGCATCGGCAAACTTATCCTGTTTGAGCAGTACATTGGCATAGTTTATGGTCAACACTGGGTTGTTGGGCGTTTGTTTGAGCGCAGTTTCTAATCGACTTTGCGCTTTGGTCGCTTGTTGAGTATCAAGATACAAATCGCTGATCGCATCGAGGTAAAAAGGGTTGTCTGGCTGCTGGCTGACCAATTGGCTAAGCAGCGGCTCCGCTTGATCGAATTGTTTTAAATCGAGATACACTAAAGCCTTACCATATTGAATGGCTGGCTGCAGGTTTGGGTTGATTTTTTTCTCATTACGGGCAAACCAATCTAAAGCGGCATCGGCATCAATCCCGGCATAACGGGCGATAATCCGCGCACGCGCTAACTGATAGTCGAGATCCGGAGTCCAACGAAGTGGCGGATATTGCCGTGCACGTTCCCGACTATCGGTGATGCGATCTTCGGGGAGTGGGTGAGTGAGCAGCATTGGCGGTGGTTTACTGGCATAACGGTATTCATCGGCGAGACGACCAAAGAATTGCGGCATTGCATTAGCATCGAATCCCGCTTTGGCTAAGGTCGCAATACCAAATCGATCTGCTTCTTTTTCATTATTGCGCGTGTAGTTAATCTGGCCTTGAATGCTGCCGGCCATAGTGGCATTGATGGCGGCAATGCCAACTTCTGGAGCGGCAATCGCTAATAGTAACGAGCCTGCCAGTGCGGCAATGGTTGCAGGAGAGCGGCGTGCTTGTTCTTCCATACTGCGCGCCAAATGACGTTGTGTTACGTGAGCGATTTCGTGCGCCATCACCGAGGCGAGTTCACTTTCACTCTGGGCATGTAAAAACAGCCCTGAATGCAGCGCGACATACCCGCCAAAGAAGGCAAAGGCGTTGATATTGCGATCGCGGATCATAAAGAACGTAAATGGTGTTTTAACATCATTGGCATTGGCGACCAAACGGTGGCCTAAATTATCGATGTATTGATTAAGTAACGGATCATTAATCACCGGTTGGCTATTACGCAGCATGCGCATATAGGCATCACCATAAATCAGCTCTTGATCGATAGTTAAGGTTGCTCCGGCGACGGTGCCGATATCCGGCAACTCGATGCTTTCTGTTTGAGCCAAGGTAAAGCATGAATGAGCGGCAATGCACAAGCATAATACGGTGCGGGTCGGGAACAATTTCATGATAGCGGTGCATACTCCGAATGTATTTGCCAGTAAGACATAATGGATGCCAATTGGTTGCGAGATCCGGCGCTAGTGCCGTGAATTTCCTGTTAAAATCTGTTAGCTATCAACGGCAATAGGTGTAACCCTGAACGAAAGCCGATACAATGTGTCACCTATATTAAGGATTAAGCGCCAGAATGGAACCGATTCTTCTCGATTTGCGTCAGCAACGTTGCCCGATAGCTTTGTTGTTAGCCAAGCGAGCCACCGCGGCACTCTTGCCCAATCAATCATTAACTATTTTGATTGCCGATCCCGCCTCATTACACGATATTGAACAATATATGGCTCAGTTGCCTGTTCACTGCCAGCGTACCCCACATCGCGAGTATGATTCGCTGATGGTTAGCCAGGAGATTTGTTTGAATGTTTGAAATGATCAGTCGTTGGTATAAGCGACGTTTCTCTGATCCGCATGCGGCCAGTTTAGTCGCGATTTTGCTATTTGGTTTTATTATCATCTATTTTTTCGGACATTTGATTGCGCCTTTGTTAGTAGCGATTGTGCTGGCTTATTTGTTGGAGTGGCCGGTCCATCAACTGCATCGCTTACGTATTCCGCGCACGCTGGCGGTGATTTTGGTGATCACCGTGTTTACTGGCTTGATGATTTTGGCGCTGTTTGGTCTAGCACCGACGATTTGGAAGCAGGTCGGTAACTTAATTAATGATGTACCGAATATGTATAACGGTACCCAGCAGTTCATCACCAGTTTACCTGAACGCTTTCCTGAATTGGCTCATTTGGAAATTATTGAGCCGGTGATCAGTAATGCGAAAAATAAAGTGCTCGGCATGGGTGAGAGTGTGTTGAAAGGCTCACTGGCCTCGTTGATCAGTTTAGCTACGCTAGCGGTTTATTTGATTTTGGTGCCTTTATTGGTGTTTTTCTTGCTCAAAGATAAACAACAAATGTTGCATATGGCGAGCGGTATTTTGCCGCGTAATCGCAAGCTGGCGACCAAAGTATGGGAGGAGATGAACCAACAAATCTCTAACTATATTCGCGGTAAGGTACTGGAAATCGTGATCGTCGGTACGGTCAGTTATATCACTTTCGCGATATTAGATTTACGTTACGCCGTGCTGCTGGCGGTCGCGGTTGGGCTTTCAGTATTAATCCCTTATATCGGTGCGGCGGCGGTAACGGTACCGGTGGCGATTGTGGCTTTGTTTCAATGGGGACTGACGCCACCTTTTTATACTCTGCTGATTGCTTACAGCATCATCCAAGTGTTGGATGGCAACATATTAGTACCAGTACTCTTTTCGGAAGCGGTTAACCTGCACCCGGTAGCGATTATTGTGGCGGTGTTAGTGTTTGGTGGATTATGGGGCTTTTGGGGGGTGTTTTTTGCTATTCCATTAGCCACGTTGGTCAAAGCAGTGTGGAAAGCGTTACCTAGTGTCGATGACGATCACGAACTTACCCCTTAATGGCCGTGTTAAGGCCAAATTATGTGTTGTTAAGCCTCACTTGTGTGAGGCTTTTTGCATCCAATGTGATCGCAGCTAGTGGCAAGAAAAAGTTAAAGTTATACTCTTGCTCAACGATATAGTTGATATGTTCCCCCTATTTTGCTGCACACAACGCGCGGTATATCTGGAGTTAGGTATGAAATTTAGTCATAAAATTGTCGCAGCGTCCTCGTTGTTGCTGCTAATCGTGCTCTCTTTGCTTTCTTTTCAGCAACAAATCACGGTGCGCAGCCAAGTAGAGTCTTTCGTTAATAGCAGTTTAATCGAGCTGGTGGAAGGGGTGAAAAATACCATCGAAGCGGATTTGAACAGCAAAAAAACCTTGGCGCAGACCACGACCGAAGTGGTTGCACTCGATCCTGATAACCGTGAATTCGTGCGTCAAGTGTTAGAAACCCCAAAACTTAAACAGAGCTATATCACGGTCGGAGTAGGTTATGACAGCGATGGGGCGGTAGTTGAAAACGATGATGCGTGGGAAGTGGAAGCGGATTATGAACCACGCACTCGGCCGTGGTATCTCGATGCCAAGCAGCAGCGTAAACTGGTGGTAACCGAGCCGTATGTGGATGCCACAACTCGGCAAACGATTATCTCAATCGGTGCACCATTGATCGATCAACGTCAATTCAAAGGGGCAATTTTCTTTGATGTGGAATTAACGGAGCTGGCCGATTTAGTCAATTCGGTGAATCTGTTTGATGCGGGCTATCTGTTTATTGTCACCAAAGACGGCAGCACAATTGCTCACCCGCAAACCCATTTCAATGGTGAGTCGTTCAATCGTTATTTGCCCGGCGTGAAGATCCAGCCAGGCATGCAGACCATTAAACATGATGGAAAAACTTATCTGGTCAATTTCACGCTTATTCCTGAAGAGAATTGGTATATTGGCGCGGTGATTGATGAGTCGATCGCATTCGCGACCTTAACCGAACTGCGCAATAGTTCGATTATTTATACCTTAATTGGTGTGGTGATCAGTATCTTGGGACTCGGAATGCTGATCAAAATCTTGATGAAGCCACTTGGGGTACTCAATCTGGCTATTCAAGATGTAGCTTCAGGCCAAGGCGATTTAACCCAGCGCCTAGATACCGATACCGATCAAGAATTTGCTCAACTGGCCAGTGGTTTCAATACCTTTACCCAAACCTTGCAGGGACAAATTCAGCAACTCAAAGCGATTGGGGTTGAAATCATGCACGGTACTGAACAAACCGTGGCGGGTGCTCAGGAGTCGGCCCATGCGGTAACTCAACAGTTGCAAGAATTAGAGCAGTTAGCCACTGCCATGCATGAGATGGCGGTGACTGCTACTGAAGTGGCCAATAATGCACAAGGTGCTGCCACTGCGGCTAATGAAGCAGATCAAGCCTCGCTAGAGGGCAGTCAAGTGGTAGGCGAGACTACTCGTTCAATTGATACCTTGTCCGCACGTATCGAACAAGCGGTGGAAGAAGTTAAAGGGCTGGAAGTCGCGACGAGCAATATCGAAACCATTTTAAAAGTGATTAACGATATCGCCGATCAAACTAACTTATTGGCGCTCAATGCGGCCATTGAAGCGGCGCGTGCCGGAGAGTCTGGACGTGGTTTTGCGGTGGTGGCCGATGAAGTTCGTACCCTGGCGCAGCGTACCCAGCAATCGACCACTGAAATTCGAAGCATGATTGAACAGCTACAATCGGGGGCTAATGCCGTTTCCGTGGCGATGAATGAAAGCAAATACACCGCCGATGATGCAGTGCAGAAAGCGCAACATGCCAACCAGTCATTGCAAAATATTCGTAGTGCGATTCAGCGTATCAGCGATATGAATATGCAAATTGCTTCTGCAGCAGAAGAGCAGAGTCTGGTGGCGGAAGAGATCAATAGTAATACTGTGAAAATTAAAGATTTATCGACCAAAGTTGCTGACGCGGCGGCGGCCTCAAGTATTGCGATGGAAGTACAGACTGAAAATGTGCGTGAACAAGATCGTTTATTGAATAAGTTTATTGTCTAGTTGTTACAACAACTGAGTATTTTGCATAGCATAAGGCCAGTCATTGACTGGCCTTAAATATATCCAAGCTGTGCTAAGTGAATCAGGCACTGAAGATTAGGCTTGATTGAGATAATCGAGCACCACTTGATGATGATTGGTGGTTTTGAATTTATCAAACACTTGTTCAATCACTCCTTGTTGGTCGATCAAAAAACTGACTCGATGCAGGCCATCAAATAATTTGCCCATGAATTTTTTTTCGCCCCACACGCCAAACTGTTCAGCCACGTGATGATGCTCATCAGACAGTAGTGTGAAGTTGAGTTGATCACGTTCGATAAATTTCGCCAGCCGTGGTACCGGGTCGATACTCACACCGAGTACCACCACGTGATGAGCTTGCAGTTCGGCTTGAATATCACGTAAGCCTTGGGCTTGTACGGTACAGCCAGGTGTCATCGCTCTTGGGTAAAAATACAGCAACACTTTTTTGCCGGCAAAATCAGTCAAAGAGACGGGGTGACCATGTTGATCGGGTAAACAAAACATTGGAGCTGGGGTACCAATCGTGAGCGTATTCATAGTTATTCCTTTGATTACTGACTGTTTTTTATAAAGTTTAGCGAGCCTTGCACATTCAGTTCGCGGCACAGTGCAGCAAACTCTTCTTGCAACTGCATGAGATTGCAGCCTGAGTCGACGCGAGCGCTGAGCGCGATATGGAATTGATCTTGTTCACTATCCAATTTGGTTTTGTTGATGGTTTGCGCACTGAGTGATGCCATGCCAATTTGGCGCTGGGCAAAGAATTGCGTGAATTGTTCGGTCAGGCCGAGCTGGTCATCAGATTCCACATACACTTCCACAGTATAGGCATGAGTTTGCTGATCATGCGGAGAAGTTCGCTTGGTCATGGTGATCAGATCATGCTGCTGACCAAGCACCGGCAGTGTGGTTTCGACTCGCGTAATCGTGCTTGGCGCTCCAGAGATCAACATCAATAGGGTAAATTCTTTACCAAACAGAGCGATACGACTGTCGATGATATTACAACCGGCTTGGGTAACCAGCCGAACCACTTCATTACAAATACCGGGGCGGTCGGTGCCGACAGCGGTGATCACTAGATGCTGAATCATATTGTCACTATTGAGATGATTTTCTCGGCATGTTAACACAGTTAAACCAGAGAAAAAGCGTGATCCAAGCGGTTTTTCTGCGTGCTTAAACGAGAAATTATCCCACTTGGCGAGGCTCTGATAAACGGGCCACCCAACAGGCCATCACTGTCATAGCGCGGCTTTATTGGGGGCATCTTAGCAATATTGATCGACATGATGATTTAAGCCCATTTCTCCGCTTGTATTTTTTCAGCCCCATGCATTACCATGCAGAGAGGATAAGATTAGGGAGATAGACATGTTTTCAGGAAGTATCGTTGCGTTAATAACGCCATTCACTCCAGGCGGTGAGGTTGATTATATCAGCCTGAAAAAATTGGTCGATTTTCATGTTGCGGCGGGAACAGATGCAATTGTTTCTGTCGGCACCACAGGTGAATCGGCCACATTGACCGTTGAAGAGCACGTCAAGGTTGTGGCAAAAACGGTAGAGTTTGCTGAAGGTCGTCTGCCTATCATTGCCGGTACCGGTGCCAATGCCACTCATGAAGCGGTTACTTTCAGTCGCTTGCTGAATAATACCGGTATTGCTGGTTATCTGAGTGTCACACCTTATTATAATAAGCCGACTCAGCAAGGCTTATTTTTGCACTATAACGCGATTGCTCAAGAGACCGATATTCCGGTGATTTTATACAATGTGCCGGGACGTACTGCGGTGGATATGCAGCCTGAAACTGTGGCTCGTTTATCTGAAATCAACAATATTGTGGCACTGAAAGATGCGACCGGAGATTTAAGTCGGGTCGCCAAACACCGTGCGCTGTGTAAAGAGGGCTTTGTGCTGCTCAGCGGTGATGATGCAACCGGTCTTGAGTTCGTCAAATTAGGTGGCCAAGGTGTCATTTCGGTGACCAATAATATCGCGGCCGCTGACATGGCCAATATGCTGCATTTGGCTTTGGCTGGAAAGTTTGCTGAAGCGGAAATTATCAATCAACGTTTGATGACGCTGCATAAAAATTTGTTTATCGAATCGAGTCCGATCCCTGTGAAATGGGCCGCGCATAAGATGGGATTGATCGCAAATGGTGATCTGCGTCTTCCTTTGACCGAATTGTCTGAACCTGCTCGCCCAATCATTGCCCAAGCACTGTCTGAAGCCTGTCTTTATTAAAATGCTATCGATTACTATGCCGGGGGAGTGATTACCCCGGTCATTTTTAGGAGTTTCAATGAAGTTTTCTCGCCAGCTAGTTGTTGGTTCACTGGCTGTTTTGGTATTAACTGCCTGCTCCAACAGCGCAACCCAGCGTCGCCAAGCCAAAAACGATTTCGACTACCTCGAAACCACGCCATTGAAGCCTTGGGTATTACCGCAAGGTGCCACGCCACAGTTTTATCCCAATTATGACCTTCCTGAAGGGGAGTTCCACGGTGGTGTCGGCGATGTGGTGGATATTCGTCCTCCTCAGCAGGTATTAGAATTGATCCCCGGTGCGCGAGCCGAGCGTCAAAATGGCGAAGTAACCTTATGGATGCTGCGTAAAGAGGAAGCGCAAAAAGTGTGGGATACCGCACTGGGTATGATTGCACAACGCGAGATTCCGTTGCGTCAGCAAACCCCGACTCAGCTTGAAACCGATTGGGTTGAATGGGTGGCTGAAGATGAAGATGTGACGATTGGTAGCCGCTATTTAATCTCAATGCGAGAGGCGAACAACCGCTATGGCTTTAATATTTCGCTGATTGATTGGCGTGAAAATGGTCAGGTGCAAACGGTGACGACGACCAACAAAGAGCGCTACAACGCCTTTATGACCAATTTGGTAACCACACGTTATGATGCGGACGTCCGAGCCGAGGCCGCGCGCCGAGCTCAACAACTGGTTAAACAAATTCCGATCACTATGGGCGCCGATCGTAGTGGTCTGCCGGTGATTATTGCACGTACTTCTTATGACGTGTTATGGCCACGATTGCCGGATTTGCTGCCGAAAATGGGCTTTACTATTGAAGAGCGTAACCAATCACAAGGCACGATCAAAGCGAAATACGCGGCGCCGGGTGACGCATTCTGGCAACAGGTTGGTGTGCAGCCGATTGAACTCAAATCGGGCATTTATACGTTGTTAGTGGGTGATTTAGGTAACCGTACTTCAATTAACGTGACCGATGCGACCGGTAAACCGGTCAATGAAGCGCTACTTAAAGATATGGTGCCGGTGCTGGCAGCCGTGGCCGATCATCAGTAGCCTACCTAATGTGGTGACACCAGATTCAGATCGATAATATTAAGGGATGCATTGGCATCCCTTTGTTGTGTTATCCCCTTGCTATTTGAAGCTGCCGCGGTGTTGGCTACGTTCCTTCACCTCAATCACATCGTTTGCCTATGCTCATCGGGATTCATTCACTGGCCGTTTACCTGCAATTCCAAGTTGTTTGGGTATAGGTGATTGCGTTTATGATTTATCTTGTGGCTTTGGTGATTGGTCGGCCTGTTTGACCTTTGCGTCAGCCGCTTCAGCAGGATGGCGCAGCTGATCGAGTTCATTCAGGCGATCGAGTTGGCTTTTCTTATTCATTTGCCCCCATTTCATATTGGCGGTGTATTTGAGTGCGGCAATATTGCCGATCATGACCGCAACCACAATCAGCGAAATTACCCAAGGGTTAAACAGTATCTCCATCTTATACCTCACAAATATTAGTGATAAAGCGCAGATAAATCTCTGGCAGCATGGCATGAATGGTGGTTTTACCTTCAATCGCTGCGCTGGCAAGTTGGGCTTGCAATAAGGGCTCACTGAATTCGCTTAAGCATTGCTGAGCCGTGGCGCGATGACTGATATGCCATGGCTCAAAGCCCACACCTTGCCCATTTTGATAGGGGAAGAAAAAGCCAAATTGGCTGAGGTGGCTGGTTAACCATTGCCAAAATTGGCTTTGATGACCGGTTAAATATTCCCATGGTTCAAGTAACAAACGAGTATTGCTTGGTAGGGCATCTCGGTCATACACATCAAAGTCGGTACCCCAATGGTGACGGCTTGCCCCCGGTAGAGCTGACCAGTGCAATATGGCCAGTACTTTGTCCGCTTCACTGATCGCACTCACATTCAATGGTTGGCTTTGTTGATCTAAGATCGGTCTTTGGCCGGTCATTTTTTGATCCCAAATTGCCAGTTGCTGTTCAAATGAGCGAAAGCCACTGGCGATACACAGATTAAAGCCTGCTTGCGCCGCTGCTTGCTTGAGCGCCAGCAAATCGGCGCTCACTTGTGAATGAACAAGAAAGGCTTTTTGTCCGATCATCACCGAGACTAAATGGCTATCGGTTTGTCCGGTCAATTGCTCTGGTGTCATAGTCAGTCCAAAAGCAGGGTTAAGATTTTTTGGTACATATCGGTCAGTTTTTCTAGATCGGCGACTCGCACACATTCGTTAACTTTGTGAATGGTGGCATTGACAGGGCCGAGTTCGACCACTTGAGCGCCCATTTGGGCGATAAAACGTCCATCAGAGGTACCACCAGTAGTCAGTAAAGCCGGCGCTTGATGATTCACCTGTTCAACGGCGGACACCACTGCAGCTAGCAGTTCGCCGGTTTCAGTGAGAAAAGGTTGGCCACTGAGTGTCCAGTTAAGATCGTAATCCAAACCATGTTTATCGAGAATGTGCTGGACACGGTGTTGGATATCATGATCGGTCAGCTCGGTACTGAATCGGAAGTTAAACTGCACTGAAAATTCACCCGGGATCACATTGGAAGCCCCAGTACCTGCATGCAAATTAGGGATTTGAAAGCTGGTCGGGGGGAAATAGCGATTTCCCGCATCCCACTCGGTCGCCGCCAATTCTGCCAGTGCGGGGAGCGCATGATGGATCGGGTTATTAGCCAGATGTGGATAAGCAACATGGCCTTGTGTCCCTTTGACTTTTAAATCGCCAGTGATAGAACCGCGGCGTCCATTTTTGACCACATCACCGACTTGTTCGGTACTGGATGGCTCGCCGACGATACACATATCAATCCATTCATTACGTGCCTGCAGCGTTTCTACTACTCGCACGGTACCGTTGATGAAAGGGCCTTCCTCATCCGAGGTGATCAAAAAGCCGATAGAGCCTTGGTGATCCGGGTGCTCCGCAATAAAGCGTTCAACCGCAACAATCATACACGCCAGTGAGCCTTTCATATCGGCTGCGCCACGGCCATATAACATGCCATCGATCACCGTTGGCACAAAAGGTGGGGTGTTCCACTGTTCAATTGGGCCTGCTGGTACGACATCGGTATGACCGGCGAAGACAAATAATGGCGCTTGTGTCCCGCGGCGTGCCCAAAAATTGGTGGTATCCGCAAACACCATGCTTTCAATCGTAAATCCAAGCGCGCTTAAACGCTCAATCATTACGGCTTGGCATCCAGCATCGACAGGGGTGATGGATTGGCGGCTGATAAGGTCTGTGGCTAAAGCCAGTACAGGGCTATCGGTCATCCTTGAAATTCCTTGTATTAAGCAAAAAGTGCGCGGTACTGCGCATCGCTAAAACCAAGATGATATTGATCTTGATAGTGTAAAATCGGACGTTTGATCATCGCCGGTAACTCGACTAACAGGTCGATGACATTTTCGGTATCTAAGCTGGCTTTTTGTGCATCACTGAGTTGGCGAAAAGTGGTACCGCGTTTATTGAGCACCTGCTGCCAGCCCAGTTGCTGACAAAACTCAGTGACTAACTGGTGGTCAATCCCTTGTTTACGATAGTCATGGAATTGGTAGGCAATTCCTTGTTGTTCTAGCCAGTTGCGCGCTTTTTTTATCGTGTCACAGTTAGTAATCCCGTACAGCGTGGTCGTCATATTGATCCTTAGATGAGTTCTGATTGAAGTGCTGAATCGGTGGCTTAGTCAAGCTTAGCTTGCTGATCACCTTGATTATTGTTGATTCAATCCTAACAGGAAGGGGCGACAGAGACAAAAGTGTGAGGGGAATATTTCACGCTTGAAAAAAATAACTGGCTCAGCAAATCGATTGGCAAGTTATTGATCAAACGCAACACATGGCATGCTAAAACGGAAATAATGAGTACAGCATACTTTAGGAGGTATCAATGGAACTGAGTCCTGTCTTTGCAAGACGCTTATATTTAGCGCTGTTAGTGGAAAGTATTGAGCGCCCTAACGTCCCCAAACTGATTGAAAAAACCGGTTGGCCGCGGCGTACTATTCAAGATGTGATCAAAGCGATGCCTGGGATTGGCATTGAATTGAATTTTGTGCAAGATGGCCGCCGACATAACGATGGCTATTATCAACTCTCAGATTGGGGACCTTTTGATAGCCAATGGGTTACCCAGCGTAAGCAAGCGATTGCAACCAGTTTGGGTTTTTGCGCTTAAATCAGCATGATGGGCTTGTTTTCTGTTTTTGCCGATCGATCGCTGCGAGGCTGTTGTGCATCAGTAATGCAATTTAAGCCGCTTGATTAAGCGGCTTAAACTTAGCAGATTATGGCTCACCAGCGATCGGTTGGCAGCGGTAGAGGCTACCTAGCATGGTGACTGAAGTTTGAAAATAATTGGTATAATCTAATGTGATGGTGTCACCACCATGGGCCAGCGCTTGGTTTTTCAACTGATTGATCGCCCCTTGGATCAGTACATTATTCGGATAAATCCAAGAGTTAAACCAAAACCCTTCACTACCCGTGGCATCGCCTAGCCATTGGCATTGACTGGCATCAAAGCCCGCATCAGTACGGATCTGAATTTGCTCCGCGCCATCAGACAGTGAATGGATTGGTGAGCTGCACCCCAATAGTAGGCTGCTGGCCACGCTCAGCATAGCAATACGTATCATTGAAATACTCCTTTCAAAATAGAAATCCCAAAAAAATCAGCCAACTGAAGGCGAGCAGTGTCCAAGCTAAGCGAGCATTGTTAAACCAATGATTCTGCGCAGAGGGCAAAGGCAATTCGCTCATCAAGGGTAAAGTCTGTGTGGCATTGATGTGGCTGGTTTTGACATTCAGTGCTTTTTTACGCGCCTTATCGGCTTGGCGCTGCTTCTCTTTGTGCTGCTTTTTATACAGTGCAATTCCTTTTTCGATCCCTTGCGCGATAAGCTTAGTCTGCTCTTTGGTTTGACCCGGGCGCTGAGTCGCTTTGCTGATTTTCAGCGCTTCTTGTTGCGTTTGTGGTGAGGGAAGCGGGCTGTGGTTTTTCATTATTAACTCAAATTAAAAAGCATGGGCGTAAGACTAGCACGTGCTAGCTCAGTAAAAAATGACGTGTTAGCACAATTAGCAGTGGTCATTTTAATCTATTGCGCTAGAGTGGCAAACTTGTGTTGAGTCGCTAGAGATTACTGTGCGTTATTCTATAGAACAGTATGATAGTCAAGGTTTTTTAAAAGCCCCATTGTGGTTATGGTTAGGATGGTTGTGGCTAAATCGAGCTTGGGTGATCTTGGTGATGGCCGGGGTTAGTCGTGAGCATGGCTCACGCTTACTAGAGCGGGTTTATCCTGACCACGGATTGTTGTACACCGGGTTAGCGATGAGCTTACCGGTGTTGGGTTTGATGTGGTTAATCACCCTGCGTCATGTGCAGCGGCCACGAATTAACCAAATCATCGCCCAAGGCCGCTTGATTACTTTATTGGTCGTCGTCGGCCAATTTGTGCAAGCCGCGTGGCAGGTTTATTTACAGCAAGGCGCTTTCCATTGGGCTAATGCCCTGACTTTACTGCTGCTACTGTGGTTTGGCATCTATTTGCTACGCAGCCGTCAGGTCGCAGATAGCTTAGCCATTTCGAAATTGGATAAGGCGTGATCGCCGTCAACGCCTTGATGTTACATTGGATTACACTGCGCAATACCAAAAAAAGAAGGACTCATTATGTTTAAGTCACAGACCGCAATTTTGCCTGAAGCTGGCCCATTTGCGTTGTATACCTTGATCAAAGTTCGGCAAAATGTTGCTCAGGTTTTATCGGCGCTACAGGCGTTGCCACAATTAGTAGCCGAGATAAATCAGCAACAGCCGGGCGCTGAATTGGCCATATCGATTGCGTTCAGCCAATCGTTCTGGCAGCACTTTGAGCTCGCGCCACCGCCAGAATTGATCACTTTTGCTGAATTGGGCACAGGCGAAATACATGCGCCAAGTAGCGAGGTTGATATACTGATCCACTGCCACTCAACCCGTCACGATTTATTGTTCTTCGCGCTACGCAAAGGGATCAGCGAAATTGCTGAGGATATTGAAATCATTGATGAAACCTACGGTTTTCGCTATTTAGATGCCCGAGACATGACGGGCTTTATCGATGGCACCGAAAATCCACAAGCCGAACAGCGTGCACAAGTCGCATTGGTGGCTGAGGGAGAATTTGCTGGCGGCAGTTATGTGCTAGTACAACGTTTTGTGCATAATTTGCCGGCGTGGAACCGACTTAACTTAGCGGCACAGGAAAAAGTGATTGGTCGAACTAAGGCCGATTCGGTTGAGCTTGAGCAGGTTCCTGCCGCTTCACATGTCGGCCGTGTCGATATTAAACAGCAAGGCAAAGGGCTCAAAATCGTTCGCCACAGTTTGCCTTATGGCAGCGTTAGTGGTGAGCATGGCTTACTGTTTATGGCTTATTGTCATACGTTGCATAATTTACACACTATGCTGGAAAGTATGTATGGTGTTACCGATGGCAAAACCGACCAACTACTGCGTTTCACCAAAGCCGTGACCGGTGCGTATTTGTTTGCTCCCTCGTCAGCTATGCTGCAAGCGCTGACCTTAAAGCAGTCGTAAATTAGGCGACATCGCTTAGCGAATTGGTTAAAGCCGAGCCCTGTGCTCGGTTTTTTTTATTAAAGAACCCGCGCTATTGCCCGATAACTCCATTGGTCAGTGATGAAATCCATTCCAGCTAACAGGCTGGGGAGCGATGGCGTAATTTACGGTTAGCAAGCCCTTCGTCCACCGGATAAAAATCTTGAGTCATAAAATGCGTTTTTTGTGCATTTTATGTGTTTGATGAGTAATTTATCGCCAAACAGACTTTTTTCTAAAAAAATTGAAAAATTTTACTAAAGGATTCAAAAATCACGCCGTTATAAAAGGTAACTTTAAGAGAACTACTTTGGTTTTCCGAGACGTCGGAAACCGGATCCATCGGAAAATCAATTGGAGAAATCACCATGGCAGTAAATGTAAATACCAACGTCTCAGCAATGACCGCTCAACGTTATTTGAACAGTGCAACTAGCGCACAACAAACATCGATGGAGCGTCTATCTTCAGGCTTTAAAATCAACAGTGCTAAAGATGATGCGGCTGGCCTGCAAATTTCTAACCGCTTGAATGTACAAAGTCGCGGTCTAGATGTGGCGGTGCGTAACGCCAATGATGGTATTTCGATTGCTCAAACGGCAGAAGGTGCGATGAATGAAACCACCAACATTCTGCAACGTATGCGTGATTTGTCACTGCAATCGGCTAATGGTTCAAACTCAAAATCTGAGCGTGTGGCGATTCAAGAAGAGATCACCGCGCTGAATGATGAACTGAACCGTGTGGCTGAAACGACCTCATTTGGTGGTAATAAACTGCTTAATGGCACTTTCGCAACCAAATCATTCCAAATTGGTGCGGATAATGGTGAAGCCGTGATGCTGACCCTAAAAGATATGCGCAGTGATAATACTGCAATGGGTGGCACTGGTTATGTTGCAACAGAGCAAAAAGACAAAAACTGGAAAGTTGAAGCGGGAGCTAACGATATCACTTTCACACTGAAAGATGTGGATGGTAACGATCAAAATATCACCATTAACGCCAAAGAAGGCGATGACATTGAAGAAGTCGCAACTTACATCAATGGTCAAACTGACTTAGTCAAAGCGTCAGTTAACGAGAATGGTCAACTGCAGATTTTCGCAGGCAATAATAAAGTGAGCGGTGATGTGGCTTTCTCTGGTGGTTTGGCCGATGAATTGAATATGCAAGCCGGTAAAGCGGAAACCGTTGATACCATCAATGTGACCACTGTTGGTGGTGCACAACAATCGGTGGCGATTATTGACTCGGCACTGAAGTATGTTGATAGCCACCGTGCAGAGCTCGGTGCATTCCAAAACCGCTTCAGTCATGCGATCAGCAACTTGGATAACATTAACGAAAACGTTAATGCATCGAAGAGTCGTATCAAAGACACGGATTTTGCGAAAGAGACGACTGCACTCACCAAATCACAAATTCTGTCGCAAGCGTCAAGCTCTATCTTGGCTCAGGCCAAACAAGCACCGAATGCGGCACTAAGCCTACTGGGTTAATCCCCATCAACGTCACAAAATCCAGCTGCGGCTGGATTTTTTTTGCATTAAATTTCATTAACTCAGCTCCAGCTTCACAAAAAAGCCGGTTATTTTATTTTTTCTGCAAAAAGCCCAAGATTTTTCTAAAGGATAAGAATTTCTCGCCGTTACAAGAGACGAGAGAAATGGGGTAAACCGACGTGAGGTGAGAGACACCGAGGTTTACCAACTTATTCGCCTAAGGAGATCAATATGGCAATTAATGTGAACACCAACGTGTCGGCGATGACCGCGCAGCGCTATTTAAATGGTGCGGTTGATGGTATGCAAAAATCAATGGAGCGTTTGTCGTCTGGCTACAAAATCAACAGTGCCCGCGACGATGCTGCTGGTCTGCAAATTTCTAACCGTTTGACATCGCAAAGCCGTGGTTTGGATATGGCAGTGAAAAATGCCAACGATGGTATTTCTATCGCCCAAACCGCGGAAGGGGCGATGAACGAAACCACCAATATCTTGCAACGGATGCGTGATCTGGCGCTGCAATCATCTAATGGATCCAACTCTTCTTCTGAACGTACCGCGATTCAGGAAGAGGTGTCGGCGTTGAATGATGAATTAAATCGAATTGCTGAAACCACTTCGTTCGGTGGCAATCGACTGCTGAACGGTTCATTTGGCAGCAAATCATTCCAAATCGGTGCTGATTCCGGTGAGGCGGTGATGCTGAGCATGGGCAATATGCGTTCAGATACCGAAGCGATGGGTGGCAAAAGCTATGTGGCGCAAGAAGGTAAAGCGGCTGATTGGCGAGTTGATGCGGCTACCGACTTAACGTTGAGTTACACCGATAAGCAAGGTGAAGCGCGTGAGGTGACCATTAATGCTAAACAGGGTGATGATTTAGAAGAGCTGGCAACTTATATCAACGGCCAATCGGACGATGTAAAAGCATCCGTCGGTGAAGGTGGTAAGTTACAGTTGTTTGCTTCGTCACAAAAAGTGGCGGGTGAGGTGACGATTGGCGGCGGACTTGGCGCAGAAATCGATTTTGCCGCTGGCCGTGATGTCACGGTGGCTAAGATCAACGTTTCAACCGTGGCCGGTTCGCAAGAGGCGGTAGCCGTATTGGATGGTGCTTTGAAGGCGGTGGATAGCCAACGTGC
This sequence comes from Vibrio chanodichtyis, assembly GCF_028863985.1. Lineage (NCBI taxonomy): Bacteria > Pseudomonadati > Pseudomonadota > Gammaproteobacteria > Vibrionales > Vibrionaceae > Vibrio > Vibrio chanodichtyis. Next base: position 103,398 of record NZ_JARBFT010000004.1, read on the forward strand.
TTCATTAGGGGCATTCCAAAATCGTTTTAGTCATGCAATTAGCAATTTAGAGAACGTTAACGAGAACGTTAATGCTTCGCGTAGCCGGATCCGTGATACTGATTATGCCCGTGAAACCACGGCGATGACCAAATCACAAATCTTGCAACAAGCCAGTATGTCTGTGCTGGCACAAGCTAAACAGTCGCCATCTGCTGCTCTAAGTTTACTTGGGTAAACCCGTTAAAGGGCTCAAGCGAGTCAGTCACGGGCGATGAACCGTGACTGATAAGGTAGAAAGGAGAGTGCTATGGAAATACCATCCTACACATCGACCATTCAGCCTTACGTTTTGCAAAGTGGCACTAAAATTGCTTCAGAAATCGATAATGCAACTCGTGTTTCGTTTTCAGGGGAGAATAACCGTTCGGTTTCGCGTACAGATAAACCATCTGAACATCTTTCTGAGCAGGTCAAGGCAAGACAACAACAATCGGTTGAGGCAAGGCAGCAAGCAAAGCAGCGCCAGCGTCTCGATGAGGAGCAACTTGCCAAAGTAGTGGATCAAATGAACGATTTTGTGAAATCCATTAATAAAAGCCTGTCTTTCAGATTGGATCAAGAATCCGGACGCGAGGTGGTTACCATCTACGAAGCTTCGACGGGTGATATCATTCGTCAAATCCCTGAAGAAGAGATGTTGGAAGTATTGCGTCGCCTTGCCCGTGAGCAGGATCATCGATCTGGCTTATTGATGGCGAAGGTGTAACACGGTTTTGAGGTGATTGAATGAGTTTAGGCCCGATGGGGATGAATACTGGCTTTGACATCAATGGTGTCGTCAGCAAAATTGTGAATGCGGAGCGGGTACCTAAACAGCAACGCATTGATAATGAGCGGGCGAACATTGATACCAGTATTAGTGCCTATGGTCGACTCAGAGAGTCGCTGGATACGATGAAAAATCTGATGACCCAATTTCGTCAGGAGAAAGCTTTTGCGGCACGCAAAGTGGATACCAGTGATGAAAAAGTCATCTCCGCGACCGCCACCACGGAAGCGATTGCTGGAAACTATTCCGTCGATGTGCTGCAGCTTGCTCAAAGCCATAAAATTGCCTCTGAAGTCTTAGACAAAGACGCAAAGTTTGGTCCGGGCAAGCTGCATCTTTCATTGGGGCGCAGGAATTTTACTTTTGATGTGCCGGCCAATGCCAAATTGGTCGATATTGTGCGTGGCATTAATGGTGAAAAATCCAATCCAGGGGTGCGAGCCTCCATCATTAATGATGTGCAAGGGCCGCGGCTGATTGTTGCCTCCCACCTTTCCGGTAAAGATCACCGAGTGCAGATGTCAGCGGAAGCTGAGCTTGGTAATCCACTCAAACAACTCGAATACAAATCGCTCGAACAGCGGGTGCTTGATCTTGAACAGGCCCGAGCTCAAGCGCAGCAATTGATCACACCATTGACTCCTGAACAGCAAAAAATCGCAGCGACAGTGGCCGAAAAAATCGGCGCGGCGGCGCGTTTAGTGGATCAAGAAGTGGCGCAAGAAATTCGCTCGGCGGCACAAACTGCCCAAAATAGTGCCGCAAACGATGTGACCAATCCAGCCGAACTGACCGATAGCGCACTGAAAACAGTCGCGAGTGCGGCCAGTGAGGCAAAAAAATACCTTAGACCAGAAGAGCGAATTCCGGGCTGGAGCGAAACCGCTTCAGGAACTTTGCTCGACTCTTATTGGGAGCCCGAAGCGGAGTTGGATGCGAGTGGACAACAAAAAGCCGCCAATATACCCGGTTGGAGTAATACCGCTTCAGGAACCTTGCTGGATTCTTACCTGACACCGCAAGAAGCGCAGCAAAAACTCGATCAAAAATTAGCCAAGCAACAGGCGCAAATGGAAGCGGCACTGAGCAGTGGCAAAATGAGCCCAGAAGAGGCCAAAGCACAAGCTCGCAGTCAACTGAGTGCCCAAGAGCGTGACTATATTGAACAAGTTGAGCAAGCACAAACCGCACTTGTTGCCGCGCAAGCTGCTTTTGACGGTTATGGTGGCATGCTTGAGGTGCAAGCGGCACAAGACTCGATGGTGGTGCTCGATGGCATCGCGACGTTATCGAGTAATAACAATATTATTGAAAATGCCATCGAAGGGGTGAACCTAACCCTCAAAGGTAAGACTGATCCCAATCAAGCTCCACCTGAGATTGGGATTGAATACGATCGCGATCGGGTACGCAACGATATTGAACAGTTTGTCGCGGCTTATAACCAGTTTTTTCAAATCAGCAAAGCATTATCTGGCGTCGATCCACAAACAGGACAAGCCGGTCCATTGGCCGGAGATAGTATTGTGCGCAGCGCCGATTCGCGCTTAAAAAACGTATTCTCATCCAGCATTGAGCAGGCCCCTGAACACCTAAAATCGCTGACTGAATTTGGTATTACCACCACTCGGCAAGGTGGGCTAGAAATCAACTATACGATGCTGGATCGGCAACTGAATAATAACTTTAACACGCTGGGGGATTTTTTTGGCGGCAATCAAGGCTTTGCCAAACGCGTTGAAGATGCGATTGCCAGCATGACCGGCGTGACGGGCTCCATTCGCACACGTGAAAAAAGTTTGACCGAACAAACTTACCGATTAGGCGATAACCAGCGCTCGTTGGATCGCCATATGGATAGTTTAGAGAAACGCACCCATGCCAAATTTAGCGCCATGCAAGATGCTACCAGCAAAATGCAGTCACAGTTGGCTGGCATGATGGGGGCATTAGGTGGCTAAACCATGGCAACGCGCGGTACTGATCCCGCGAGGAAGTGATTAAGATGCAAACACAACTGCAATGTTTAAGTGATCTTGATCAACAAATTACCACTCTGCTGGCTGAAGATGAGATTGATGCTGAAGATATTTTGCAACTGGTCGATAACAGAGAACAACTGTTGCACAGCTTGTTAAGCGATTTAGCCGAGCACCCTGAATGGGCGCAATCAGATTTGTGGCGTCAAGCGATTGATAACACCCAACAACTTGTTGAACGGATGCAGTCAAAAACGGTGGCAATCGGCCAAGTGCTGTATCATTATCGGCGCGGTAAGAAATCGGTTCAGCAATACAAAAAGTTTTTATAAGAGGAAGACTATGCGTGGTTCTTTACAGGCGTACAAAAAAGTATCAGTGGATAGCCAACTCAGTGCGGCCTCTCCGCATAAAATTGTCCAGATGTTGATGGCTGGAGCGATTGAGCGCCTGATCCAAGGTAAAGCGGCCATGCAGCAAGGCAACATTCCGGTCAAAGGTGAACGTTTAGGTAAAGCGCTCGATATTATCATCAGTTTGCGCAGTTGTTTGTCGATGGAAGATGGTGGGGATATTGCCAAAAACCTCGATCAACTGTATGACTTTATGGTTAACCAAATTACTCAAGCCAATCATAAAAATGATCCACAGTTATTAGATGATGTGATTGAGATTATCCGCGAAATAAAATCGGCGTGGGATCAAATTCCAGCTGAATTTCATAATTTAACGGCAGCCGATGTGGGCATCTGATTTCTATTACAGAAACTTTTAACACACATCACACCAAGCAAATGCTTGGTTGCCTTATTTGCTGATTTAAATAGAATAGAAGCCACTAACTAGCCAAGTGGCTTTTTTTGTTGCTAAAGTTCACCAATTGTTCATCGTTTGTTCAGTATTTATAACAAAAATCAATCACCTGAAAATGATGACAAAAAGTGTAACCACAACTTTTTATCATAAAGGCAAATAATCTCACCTATGCAGAGTGTAGCGAAACTACTTGTAATTGAGGACGATGCCAAGATCCGGCTAATCCTCAGTGTTATTTTAGAGTTTGTAGGAGAGCAGTGTGAGATCATTGAGTCTACGCAAATCGATCAAGTCAATTGGTCAACCGTGTGGGCCGGATGTATTTTAGGCTCGTTGCGTGAACAAAAGCTGTCTGAAGCATTAATTCACTCTTTGAGTAAAGCCAACCATATTCCACTACTGCTAGCCAACAAACAGCCTTATTCATTAGACGAGTTTCCCCATTATGTGGGTGAATTAGAGTTTCCGCTCAATTACCCACAGTTAAGTGAAGCGCTGCGTCACTGTAAAGAATTTCTCGGGCGTAAAGGCGTGCAAGTCTTGGCCTGCGCACGTAACAACACACTATTTCGTAGCCTAGTCGGGCAAAGTAGTGGTATTCAAGATGTTCGTCACCTGATTGAACAAGTTTCCAGCACCGAAGCGAATGTGATGATTTTGGGCGACTCTGGCACCGGTAAAGAGGTGGTCGCGCGTAATATTCATTATCACTCAGGACGCCGTAATGGTCCTTTTGTGCCGATCAATTGTGGAGCGATCCCGGCTGATTTGCTAGAAAGTGAGCTATTTGGTCACGAGAAAGGCGCCTTTACGGGGGCGATTACCGCTCGCAAAGGTCGTTTTGAGTTGGCTGAAGGTGGCACGCTGTTTTTGGATGAGATCGGCGATATGCCGATGAGCATGCAAGTCAAGTTGCTGCGCGTGTTGCAAGAGCGCTGCTTTGAACGTGTCGGTGGTAACAGCACGATTAAAGCTAATGTGCGAGTGATTGCCGCCACTCACCGCAATTTGGAAGCCATGATCGAAGATCAGAAATTTCGCGAAGATCTCTACTACCGTCTCAACGTGTTCCCAATTGAAATGCCAGCATTGCGCGATCGGATTGATGATATTCCCTTGCTGCTGCAAGAATTAATGGCGCGTATGGAAGCGGAAGGTGCGCAGCCGATCTGCTTTACACCAAGAGCGATTCATTCACTGATGGAACACGATTGGCCGGGTAATGTGCGTGAATTAGCCAACTTGGTTGAGCGGATGATGATCCTGTATCCCAATAGTTTAGTGGATGTTAACCATCTACCGACCAAATATCGTTACAGTGATATTCCGCAATTTCAGCCTGAGTCAAACCGCTTTAGTTCGGTGGAAGAGCAAGAGCGCGATGCGTTATGTGACTTGTTTGCGGAAGATTTCAATTTTGATCCGGCATACGAATTCACGGCAGAGCTTGATTTGCCTCAAGCGCTACCACCGGAAGGGGTTAACCTTAAAGAGCTGCTTGCCGATCTAGAAGTCAACCTGATCAACCAAGCGCTTGAAGTGCAAGGTGGCGTCGTCGCCCGAGCGGCCGATCTGTTGGGGATGCGTCGCACGACTTTGGTGGAAAAAATGCGCAAATATAATATGCAGCGCTAAAAAGCATCTTGTTAATCTGTTTTTAATTTTAACATGTTGATTATTAAGCTTAATGGCTTGGCGTGGCTCTTGCTTGTCAAGCCATTATTGTCTTTAAAGGATGGAGAGTGAATGATGAGCCCAATGCTAGAGCAGCACTCCCATTTGGACTCGCTGGAAGATCAAGTTGAGCGCTATAAACAAGTGCTCGATGTGATGCCTGCTGGGGTGATTTTGCTTGATACTCAAGGTATCGTGCGTGAGGCCAACCCTGAAGCGCAGCGTTTGCTGGACATCTCACTGGTGGGCGAAAAATGGTACAGCGTGATCCAAGTGGCGTTTGCGCCGCGCGAAGATGATGGACATGAAATCTCGCTACGTAATGGACGCAAGGTGCGCTTGGCGATTTCAGCCTCGGCGACCGGCCAGCTTATTTTGATCACTGACCTCACAGAAACCCGCTTATTACAGTCGCGGATCAGTGATTTACAACGCCTATCTTCATTGGGACATATGGTCGCATCATTGGCTCATCAAGTGCGCACGCCACTGTCGAGTGCCATGTTGTATGCGGCTAATCTTGCTGCGCCAAATCTTGCTCCTGCAACTCGCGAGCGTTTCCAAAGTAAACTGGTCGATCGATTGCACGATCTTGAAAAGCAAGTGAATGATATGCTGCTGTTTGCGAAAGGCGGTGATAATAAAGTGGTTGCGCCTTTTTCGATTGGTGATCTGGCTGCAGAATTTATGCCGATGGTCGAAAGCGCCTTGAAAAATAGCCACATCGATTATGGTCAAGAAGTGGAAGGTGAAGAGATTACCCTGCTTGGAAATGCCAACGCTTTAGCCTCCGCATTGAGTAATTTAGTGCTGAATGCGCTACAAATGGCAGGTAAAAACGCACAAATTGATGTGTTTTTTCGGCCAGTGCAGGGCGAATTGAAGATTTCAGTACAAGATAATGGCCCTGGAGTGCCCGAAGCATTACAGCGCAAAATTATGGAACCCTTTTTCACCACTCGCTCACAAGGGACAGGCCTTGGCTTAGCGGTCGTGCAAATGGTATGCCGTGCCCATGGTGGGCGATTAGAACTGATCTCTAAAGAGGGAGAAGGTGCGTGTTTTACCATGTGCATCCCTCTTGAGCGTCAACCAATGGATAGCTCAAATTCAGTGACTGGAGAGTGACGATGGCTCAAAGCAAAGTCTTAATCGTAGAAGATGATGAAGGTCTACGCGAAGCATTGATCGATACCTTAGCTTTAGCCGGATACGAGTGGCTAGAAGCAGATTGTGCAGAAGAGGCGCTGCTTAAACTCAAAGCAAACAGCGTCGATATAGTGGTGTCTGATGTGCAAATGGCTGGTATGGGCGGGCTGGCACTATTACGTAGCATCAAACAGCATTGGCCGAATTTACCCGTGTTGTTAATGACCGCTTACGCCAATATTGAAGATGCGGTTGCAGCGATGAAAGATGGCGCGATTGACTACATGGCCAAACCGTTTGCCCCAGAAGTGCTGCTTAATATGGTCAGCCGCTACGCGCCAGTCAAATCCGATGATAATGGTGATGCGGTGGTGGCTGATCCGCAAAGCCTAAAATTGCTGGCATTAGCGGATAAAGTGGCGAAAACCGATGCGAACGTGATGATTTTAGGGCCGAGTGGTTCGGGGAAAGAGGTGATGTCGCGTTATATTCACAACGCTTCACCGCGCAGAGAAGGGCCATTTGTGGCGATCAACTGCGCAGCCATCCCTGAAAATATGCTTGAAGCAACGCTGTTTGGTTATGAGAAAGGCGCTTTTACCGGTGCGGTGCAAGCTTGTCCAGGCAAGTTTGAGCAGGCGCAAGGCGGAACCATTTTGCTCGATGAGATCAGTGAAATGGATTTGAACCTACAAGCCAAGCTACTGCGCGTACTGCAAGAGCGTGAAGTGGAACGCTTAGGTAGCCGTAAAAGCATTAAGCTCGATGTACGAGTGCTCGCCACCAGTAACCGTGACCTTAAGCAGTATGTGCAAGCGCAGCGTTTTCGCGAGGATTTATACTATCGCCTCAATGTGTTTCCAATCACTTGGCCCGCCTTGCAGCAACGGAAGGGTGACATTGAACCTCTGGCGAACCATTTAGTGGAACGCCACTGCAAAAAGTTAGGACTGCCAGTGCCCAGTATCGCTCCAGCGGCGCTGAATAAACTCCTCAATTACCCGTGGCCAGGTAATGTTCGTGAACTGGATAACGTCGTGCAGCGCGCACTGATTTTAAGTGAGAATGGTCACATTGGTAGTGAGCACATTCTACTCGAAGGGGTGGACTGGCATGATGCGAGCAGTCTGCAACAAGCGGTCGCTGGTGAAGCGATGCCAGCACCTGAGATTAAACCGCTAGCCGAGCCGCAGCGCGATCAAGCTTGGGCCTCGGAAACCCATCAGCCAAGCTCTTTAGCCACGGCAAGCCCGTTCACTGCAAGTACCTCTGCTGCGGGTTCGCTGACTTCCAGTGCCGGTTTAGGCGGCGAGCTGCGCGATCAAGAGTTTGCCATTATCCTTGATACCTTGGCCGAATGTCAGGGGCGGCGTAAGGAGATGGCGGAAAAATTGGGCATTAGCCCACGCACTTTGCGCTATAAACTGGCGAAGATGCGTGATGCTGGAATTGATATTCCAGGCTAAGAGCATGGCATATAAATTGCTGATGAGAGTGAGCGATACGATTTTTGAGTCAAACAATTGACATCAGAGGTAGCAATGAGACTTGATGGATTAAACAGTGAAATGCGCGCGATGATGTTTGAGGCGACCAATACTCAACCCAGCGCAACTGGTCAGAAAATTGGCGCAGACTTTGGCGCGATGCTGACTAACGCGATCAACAACGTTAATGGCCTACAGCAAACCTCTAGCGATTTGCAGATGCGCTTTGATCGTGGTGATGAAGGGATTTCACTTTCCGATGTGATGATCGCACGTAACAAGTCGAGTGTGGCTTTCGAAGCCACCATTCAAGTACGTAACAAATTGGTTGATGCGTATAAAGAACTGATGAACATGCCAGTATAATTTGGGTAGCAGACTGTGGCCGATGATAAACAAACTACCGATATCGCATTGACCACCAGTGGTGATCAAGCTTTATTGGCCAGTTCAGAGCTTGCGCTCGATACACAAAATCCAGACCTTAACGAAAAAAGCAGCAAACTGGACTTTACTGTTGGCGATCTGGATTTATTGCGCCAAGTGGTGTTGGTGCTGTCTATTTCGATCTGTGTTGCGCTGATTGTGATGCTGTTCTTCTGGGTGCGTGAGCCAGAAATGCGCCCACTGGGGGCTTACGAGACCGAAGAACTGATCCCAGTGCTTGATTACCTAGATCAACAGAAACAACAATACAAACTCGATGGCAACACCATTTCGGTGCCAGCGAGTGATTACAACAGCCTTAAGCTGGCGATGCTGCGTGCGGGGTTAAATCAACAGCGTCAAGCGGGTGATGAAATCTTGATGCAGGATATGGGCTTTGGGGTTTCGCAGCGCTTAGAGCAAGAGCGTTTAAAACTGAGCCGTGAGCGGCAATTGGCTAAAGCCATTGAAGAGATGCGCCAAGTCAATAAAGCGCGTGTATTACTTGCCCTGCCAAAACAGAGTGTGTTTGTACGCCATAATCAAGAAGCGTCAGCCTCAGTTTTTCTCACCTTGCGCACTGGCACTAACCTCAAACAGCAGGAAGTGGATGCGGTGGTTGATATGGTGGCGAGTGCGGTACCGGGCATGAGACCGAGCCGTGTTACGGTGACAGATCAACATGGTCGTTTGCTCAGTTCAGGTTCGCAAGACCCCGTATCGGCGGCGCGCCGTAAAGAGCAAGAGTTAGAGCAGCAGCAAGAAGAGACGCTGCGTGGCAAAATTGACTCCGTCTTGATCCCGATCCTTGGCTTGGGCAATTACACCGCTCAAGTAGATATTAAACTGGATTTCACCGCTGTAGAGCAGACCCGTAAAGTGTTTGATCCCAATACACCAGCGACGCGCAGTGAATATACCCTAGAAGATTACAATAATGGCAGCGTGATTGCCGGAGTGCCAGGTGCGTTGAGTAACCAGCCGCCCGCGGATGCTTCAATCCCACAAGATGTGGCACAGATGAAAGATGGTTCGGTGCTTGGTCAAGGTTCGGTGCACAAAGAAGCGACCCGTAACTATGAGTTGGATACTACCATTAGCCATGAGCGTAAACAGTCGGGCGTGGTGAATCGGCAGACCATCGCAGTGGCGGTAAAAAGTCGCTCAAGTATCAATCCGGAAACGGGGGAAGTGACTTATACCCCGTTGAGTGAAGCGGATCTTCATTCCATTCGTCAGATTTTAATCGGTACGGTGGGTTTTAGTGAAAGTCGTGGCGACTTGTTGAACGTACTGAGCATGCCGTTTGCCGAGCCAGAAATCGAACAAATCGCCGATATTCCAATTTGGGAACACCCGAACTTCAATGACTGGATCCGTTGGCTAGCTAGCGCATTAGTGATCATCATTGTGGTGCTGGTATTGGTGCGCCCAGCGATGAAGAAACTCATCAACCCGACCGCGGATTCCGATGACGCCATGTATGGCCCAGATGGTATGCCGATTGGGATGGATGGTGAAACCAGTTTAATCGGTAGTGAAATTGAGAATGGTGAACTGTTTGAATTTGGTTCAGGCATTGATTTACCGAATCTTCACAAAGATGAGGACGTACTGAAAGCGGTACGTGCATTGGTGGCAAACGAGCCGGAGCTTGCGGCTCAAGTAGTGAAGAACTGGATGCAAAATGGCTAAAGATAATCCAAATGGTGGTGAAGTTATCGAATCCACGATTGATATCAGTGAAATTCCCGGCGAAGAGAAAGCGGCAATTTTGTTGTTAAGCCTAAACGAAGCGGATGCGGCTGGCATTATTCGTCACCTTGAACCCAAACAGGTACAGCGGGTGGGGAGTGCGATGGCGCGCGCTAAAGATTTAAGCCAAAGCAAAGTTTCAGCGGTGCATCGTGCCTTTTTAGAAGATATTCAGAAATACACCAATATTGGAATGGGCAGTGAAGACTTCCTACGCAATGCGTTGGTAGCGGCACTCGGAGCGGATAAAGCCAATAACTTAGTCGATCAAATCTTACTCGGCACCGGCTCGAAAGGTTTGGATTCACTCAAATGGATGGATCCACGCCAAGTGGCGAGCATTATTGTTAATGAACACCCACAGATCCAAACCATTGTTTTATCCTACCTTGACCCAGATCAATCGGCAGAAATTTTGGCCCAGTTCTCTGAGCGTGACCGACTGGATCTGTTGATGCGGATTGCCAACTTGGAAGAGGTGCAACCTTCGGCACTGGCTGAGTTGAATGAAATCATGGAGAAACAGTTTGCAGGTCAAGCGGGGGCACAAGCGGCCAAAATTGGCGGCTTGAAAGCGGCGGCAGAGATCATGAACTATCTCGATAATAATATCGAAAGTGTGTTGATGGATCAGATGCGTGACCAAGATGAAGATTTGGCAACCCAGATCCAAGACTTGATGTTTGTATTCGAAAACTTGGTTGAAGTTGACGATCAAGGGATTCAAAAATTGCTGCGTGATGTACCGCAGGATGTACTGCAAAAAGCGCTCAAAGGTGCTGATGATACCTTGCGTGACAAAATCTTTAAGAACATGTCGAAACGTGCCGCTGAGTTGATGAAAGATGATCTTGAAGCTATGCCGCCGATTAAAGTCTCGGATGTCGAAACCGCGCAAAAAGAGATTTTGGCAATTGCACGCCGTATGGCCGATAACGGCGAATTGATTCTGGGCGGTGGTGCCGACGAATTCTTGTAATCAATCCTGGCCTGATTCGGCCTTGATTGAGCGATAAGTTTTGAATGAGTTTGCATAAGCTTGCACAGGTTGCATAATTGAGGATCACAATGTCTGGTGAAAGAAAGCGTGGGTTTATTCGCCCGGGTATCGACGATAATGCGGTCACCGCGCAAAAATGGGGACTACCGGATTACGGCTCCGCCACTGAACCCGCGGCCAAACCGACCGCCTTTAATTACGATCCCGGCTGGATGCCTGATTTTTCCGCTACAGAGCCGGAAGTCGAACTGGAATTAACTGCCCAAGAAATCGAGCAAATTCGCTTAGCTGCCCAGCAAGAAGGGTTTGCACAAGGGCAAGCAGAAGGCTATCAACAAGGTTTTGAGCAAGGTAAAACAGAAGGCTGGCAAGCGGGACATGACGAAGGGCAGCCACAAGGCTACCAACTCGGTATGGAAGAGGGGCAAGCGCAGATCCAACAACATGTGCAAACCTTTATCGCTCTGGCCAATCAATTTGCTCAGCCACTGGATTTGCTCAATGCTCAAGTGGAAAAGCAGTTGGTGAATATGGTGTTAGCACTGGTCAAAGAAGTCGTGCATGTTGAAGTGCAGACTAATCCGCAAGTGATCTTAGATACACTGAAAGCCTCGGTTGAAGCCTTACCGATCGCTGGCCATGCCATTACCCTTAAACTCAATCCGGAAGATGTTGAGATCATTCGCCAAGCCTATGGTGAGCAGGAGATTGCCACTCGCCACTGGACACTACTGAGTGAGCCCGCGTTAAGTCGTGGCGATGTACAAATTGATGCTGGAGAATCGAGCGTGAGCTATCGGCTGGAAGATCGGATCCGCAGCGTATTGCACAGTTTTTGTGGCATCAATCGCCACCATCCGGGAGAGTAAGCGATGTTGGCGTTAGCCGAGCGTCTTGCCCAATACAAGGTGACAGGCCATACCACCCGACCAATGGCTTCTGGCAAGTTGGTGCGCGTTGTGGGGCTGACTCTGGAGGCGACAGGCTGCAAAGCCCCAGTTGGCAGCTTGTGCAAAGTCGAAACCATGAATGGAGAGGTCGAAGCAGAAGTGGTCGGCTTTTCTGGCAACAACCTGTTTTTGATGCCCAGCGAACAAATTATTGGGGTACTGCCAGGAGCCAAAGTCACGCCTATCACGGCCGAATCAGGATTGCCGGTTGGCATGGAACTGCTGGGACGAGTGATTGATGGCGTCGGTAATCCTCTTGATGGACTCGGTCCTATCTACACCGATCAGCGCGCTTCATTGAATGGTGTACCGCTCAATCCGCTGGCACGTAAACCGATCAGTGAACCGTTAGATGTGGGGATTAAAGCGGTCAATGGCCTCTTAACGGTAGGTAAAGGTCAGCGAATTGGTCTATTTGCCGGTTCAGGGGTCGGTAAATCGGTCACGCTCGGTATGATGACGCGTGGCACGACTGCACAAGTGGTGGTGGTTGGGCTGATCGGTGAGCGGGGACGCGAAGTTAAAGAGTTTATCGAAGAGATCCTCGGTGTCGATGGTCGTCAGCGTTCCGTTGTGGTGGCTGCGCCTGCCGATGCTTCACCCTTGATGCGTTTAAAAGGCTGCCAAACAGCGTTAACCATTGCTGAATATTTTCGTGATCAAGGCTTAGATGTTTTGTTGCTGATGGATTCGTTAACCCGCTTTGCCCAAGCACAGCGTGAAATTGCTCTCTCGGTTGGTGAGCCGCCAGCCACCAAAGGTTATCCCCCCTCGGTATTTGCTAAACTTCCTGCTTTGGTGGAGCGGGCGGGTAATGGTGGCCCCCAACAAGGTTCGATCACCGCCTTTTTTACCGTGTTAACCGAAGGTGATGATTTGCAAGACCCGATTGCCGATGCCTCGCGAGCGATTCTGGATGGTCACATCGTATTATCACGAGAGATGGCCGATGCGGGCCATTATCCGGCGATTGATGTGGAAAAATCGGTCAGCCGAGTGATGCCACAGATCACCACCGATGAACATATGTTGATGTCTAAGGCGGTGAGGCAGATCCTTTCGGTATGTCGTAAGAATCAAGATTTAGTCTCGATTGGTGCCTATAAACCCGGCACTGATAAAGCGATTGATGCAGCCTTCACGCTCAAACCTAAACTCGATCAATACCTGCAACAGGCAATGAAAGAAACGGTACCCTATGAGATGTGCGTTAATATGCTACGCCATGTGTTGAGCAGCTAAAGGGAAGTGCTAAATGGATAACGCATTAGATTTTCTGCTCGAACAGATCCAAGAACAAGAAGATCAAGCGGTGCTGGCACTGAGTAAAGCGCGCAGCGAGCTGGAGAGCTATTACCAGCAACTGCGGCAGATAGAGCAGTATCGCTTGGAATATTGTCAGCAGTTGGTGGCACGTGGTCAATCTGGGCTAACCGCCAGTCAATATGGCCACTTAAATCGCTTTCTCACTCAGCTTGATGAAACGCTGGCCAAACAAAGAAGTGCTGAACAGCACTTTCAGCTACAGGTTGAAAATAGCCAACAACACTGGATGAGCCTGCGTCAAAAGCGTAAATCTTACCAATGGTTGATTGAGAAAAAACAAGTAGAACGTCAGCAATTACAAGCCAAACGCGAGCAAAATCAGATGGATGAATTTTCTACGCTGATATTTAATCGGCGTCGTCTCTCCTTATAGGTCGTCTCTCCTTACCGTTTGCTGCTCGGCTTACCAAGGTTCGCTGCTATCGTAATGCAGTGTTTTTGGTTTATCTGGCGTGTTTTTTGCTTGGTTTTTTGTAACCATGACCGATAGGTCAATCATGAGCGATGAGTTGATAGCCTGGGATTGCACGGATGGCCAGCTTGGCCAATACCTAAACTCATATCCCACTGTGCGAGTAGCGAATATGAATGTAAACCTCACCCCATCGTCTGAAGCGAATAAAGCCAGCTCTGTAGCGAAAAGCACCGCAACGGGTGTCGAGGCGCAAGATAACCAATCTAGCACAGGTTTTTTTGCCCAGTTACATAGTCTGATTTTTGGTGCTAAAGCGGTAGATCGAGATGACACAGAGCAAACTGCAGCCAGCGCGCAGCAACTGGCCAATCGGCTTTCAGCAACCGAGCACTCGGCTGTTGATGAACAGATCGAAGATGCCGAACAAACGGTAGGCGAGCTATCGTCGACAACAGACGACCTCGCTTTGCTCGATAGCGAGGTGTTTGCCGATCCGGCTTTTGATAGCCAAGCCGCGCCTGATAGCGATGAGCGCCGTGCATTAACCTCTGATGTACTAGAGCGAAAAGCTGCACAAGCGATCAGCGAGGGGGATCAGTTGCTTGGTCGTTTGCAACAAGCCAATCAAGTGTTGAATACTCAGCACGGCAAAAGCTTGCCGACGGCTGAGATGGCAGAGATTGAGTCTGATAATAGGCTTTCATTGTTTGAAGCAGAAGAAGCCGCAGGGGCGCTAGACTCTTTTGCTTCGTTGGTCGCGCCATCGGCGATAATCGGTACCGAGCAAGCTCAACCCACAGTTGCGCATATGATGGCGGATGGAGCAAACGAACCGGACTCTGGCTTAGGCAGTGCTGAGTTTGCGCCAGCAATAAATGCGCTGTCCACTCCACCCTCTGAGGTCAGTGAGTTAGGTCTGGCGGCAATTCCTTGGCGAACGGCTGTGCTTGAGGATCCTACTCACAGCAAAGGATTTACTGCGGATCGGCTGGCTCCGCAATCGACAGGACAATCGGCTACCGCCGCCGTTAGTAGTGGTTTATCACCGCATCTTGCCACTAATGAGGCTATCGACATGTTGGGTGTGGCGGCTCCCACGGCCTCTTCGCTGCTAAGTGCTCAGGCAAACTTGAATCCAGAATCATTAATGGCCGACTCAGCACTGCTCGCCAGTTTCGCTGGCCGCGGGGTGACAGAGCCTATGCGCTCAATCACCGCTGAGTCTGGGCAAGAGGGGCTGGCTGAACAAATGGCCGCCGCCGCAGGCTTGAGTGGACCAACCGCAACTTCGCCGCGCGCTGAGTCAAGCGTAGCCGCGAACCCTGCTAGCGCATTGCATTTGCATAAAGATCTGGCCGCAGAACAGATGGCAGAACGGGTGCAAATGATGCTATCGAAGAATTTGAAAAATATCGATATTCGCCTTGATCCACCAGAAATGGGCCGTTTGCAGATCCGACTCAATATGCAAGGAGATGGCGCGAATGTTCACTTTACGGTAGCCAATTCCCAAGCGCGAGATCTGTTAGAGCAAACCTTGCCAAGGCTGCGCGAAATGCTGGCTCAGCAAGGCGTGCAATTAGGTGAAAGCTCAGTACAGCAGCAAAGTACAGGACAGCAACAAAATTGGCAGCAAAGCACAGAATTTGCGCAAACTAGCCGCCATGAACCATGGCATAGCGAAGAAAAGGTTGATACCGACATCAAACTTGATTTGAATGTGGCAACAAAGCGTGATGGAATCAGTTATTACGCTTAAACTTATACAAAATTAACCACATACAGAGGTCATTATGGCAGAACAAGATCTGGCAACCACCGCCCCGAAGGGCAAGAGTAAACTGCTGCTGATGATTATCGCTGGCGTGGTATTGCTGCTCGGTGTGGCTGGCGCGGCATTTTTTATGCTGGGTTCAGAAGATAAAACCACGGCAGGAGATTCGCAAAGCGGGCAATCGGCTGCCAACCAAATCGCGCCAGTCGCTTATGTTAATATTGCGCAACCCTTTGTGTTTAATGTCACCGGTGATAGTCGTGATCGCATGGTGCAGATTAAGGTGCAATTGATGGTGCGTGGTGGTGAAAATGAGAATTTAGCCCGTTACCACTCTCCTCTGATCGAAAGCTCTTTGTTGGCGACCTTTGCTTCGGCAACGGTTGAGCAGTTGCGTACTCCTAATGGCCGAATTGAACTGCGTGATAAAGCGACGGAAGACATTAAAGCGGCACTCAATATGGCCGTCGGCAAGCCAGTGATTGAAAAAGTGCTGTTTACCGACTTTGTAATGCAATAGGTGACATGTGACTGATTTATTAAGCCAAGACGAGATTGATGCACTACTGCACGGTGTGGATAGTGTGGATGAGGAAGAAGAGGAGTTACCCCAATCGGGTTCCAGTGCGACCAGCTTCGATTTTTCTTCCCAAGATCGTATCGTTCGTGGGCGAATGCCAACGCTGGAGCTTATCAATGAACGTTTTGCACGCCACTTACGCATCAGTCTGTTTAATATGTTGCGAAAAACGGCTGAGGTATCAATTAACGGCGTACAAATGATGAAATTTGGTGAATACCAAAATACTTTGTACGTTCCAACCAGTTTGAACATGGTGCGTTTTCGGCCATTAAAAGGCACCGCCTTAGTCACCATGGAAGCCCGCTTAGTGTTTATTTTGGTGGAAAACTTCTTTGGTGGTGATGGTCGCTACCATGCGCGTATTGAAGGGCGTGAATTTACCCCGACAGAACGCCGCGTGATCCAGTTACTGCTCAAAATCGTGTTTGCTGACTATAAAGAAGCGTGGTCGCCAGTGATGGGGGTCGAGTTCGAATACCTCGATTCTGAAGTGAACCCGAGTATGGCGAATATTGTCAGCCCGACCGAAGTGATTGTGGTGAGTTCATTCCACGTTGAAGTGGATGGTGGCGGTGGTGATTTCCACATGGTGATGCCTTACTCGATGGTAGAGCCGATCCGCGAACTGCTCGATGCGGGTGTGCAGTCGGATAAGATGGAAACTGACGTGCGTTGGAGCACGGCGCTGCGTGAAGAGATCATGGATGTGCCGGTCAATTTTCGCGTCAATTTGCTCGAAATGGATATTGCCCTGCGCGATCTGATGGAGCTGCAAGTAGGGGATGTGATCCCGGTTAAAATGCCAGAGCACGCAGTGATGTTTGTCGAAGAGCTGCCGACCTACCGTGTTAAAATGGGCCGTTCCGGTGAAAAACTGGCGGTACAAGTGTCCGAAAAAATCAAACGGCCGGATGTGGTGAAAACCGATCTGGCATTTTTAGGTAAAGATATTATGGCCGAGTTTGAAAACGCAGAACAAGATGGGTTTGAGTAAGTCACTCCCCGTTATTCGTTCGCGGTAACTTGGTCATTTGCAGAGTAGTGCTGTCGTTCAGCACATCATGATCAGAACAATAGGTAGTTGAAGATGGGAAAAAGTGAAGATGAAAGACTCGCCGAAGAGTGGGCTGCGGCACTAGGGGAAGATCCGAATGCGCCGGATATTGATATCGATGAAATATTGGCCGCACCACTGGAAGAGCTAAAAAACACTGCGCCTGCATTTTCTGAGGATGAGCGGCGTAAACTGGATACCATCATGGATATTCCAGTTACCATTTCAATGGAAGTTGGCCGTTCTAAAATCAGTATTCGTAATTTATTGCAGCTTAACCAAGGCTCGGTGGTGGAGTTGGATCGGATTGCCGGTGAATCACTGGATGTGATGGTAAATGGTACCCTGATTGCGCATGGTGAAGTGGTCGTGGTCAACGACAAATTTGGGATCCGTTTAACTGACGTGATCAGCCAAACTGAACGTATCAAGAAATTGAGATAACCGATGCGAAAATGGGCAACTCTGCTGGTTATCCCGATCCCAGCTCTGGCGGCACCTAGCAGCCAACTCGATTTAGCGACCACTTTGGGGTCGCTGTTGTTGGTGATAGGGCTGATCTTATTTTTGGCCTGGTTGCTAAAACGGATGCGAGTTCCGGTGTTTGGCCAATCCAATGGTTTAAGTGTGGTTAAACAGTTACCGGTTGGCACCAAAGAGCGGGTAATGATTATTCAAGCCGGGGAGCAACAGTATTTAATTGGCGTGACCAGCCAATCGATCCAATTGCTCGCCCAACTTGAGCAGCCGTTGCCGCAAGAGGTGCAGTCCAGCAGACCATTTCCCAACCAATTGATGCAGTTACTAAAAAAACATGAAACAGACGCAAAAAGTTAATTTCACCACTTGGTTGATCGCTGGCTTATCGACTTGGCTGCTGTCGAGTTTACTCGGGTTTACTGCGCTGGCTTTTGCCGAAGAGCC
This sequence comes from Vibrio chanodichtyis, assembly GCF_028863985.1. Classification (NCBI taxonomy): domain Bacteria; kingdom Pseudomonadati; phylum Pseudomonadota; class Gammaproteobacteria; order Vibrionales; family Vibrionaceae; genus Vibrio; species Vibrio chanodichtyis. Next base: position 121,521 of record NZ_JARBFT010000004.1, read on the forward strand.
GCTGGCCACCAGCATACCATCAACTGCCGCGGGCGCTTCATCGGTCACGGTTACCGCACTGGAAAGAGAGCAAGCGAACGCCAGAACCATGGCATTAGGCAGTCGCAGTGGTGGCGGTGGGATCCCCGCTTTTACTATGACCAGCAATCCTGATGGTAGTGAAGATTACTCGATCAATCTGCAAATTTTAGCGCTGATGACCATGCTCGGCTTCTTGCCGGCGATGGTCATTTTAATGACCTCATTTACGCGGATTGTGGTGGTGATGTCGATTCTGCGTCAAGCGATGGGTTTACAACAGACCCCCTCCAATCAAGTGATTATCGGTATTGCGCTGTTTTTAACCTTTTTTATTATGGCCCCGGTGTTTAACCAAATTAATCAACAAGCGGTGCAGCCCTATCTGGATGAGCAGATCTCTGCCCGCCAAGCCTTTGATGTCGCCCAGCAGCCACTGAAAGCCTTTATGCTCAAACAGACTCGGGTGAATGATTTGGAAACCTTTGTTGCCATGTCGGGATCACAAGTGACCGAACCGGAGCAAGTTTCGATGGCGGTACTCATTCCGGCTTTTATCACCTCTGAGCTGAAAACCGCGTTTCAAATCGGCTTTATGCTGTTTTTACCATTTTTAATCATCGATTTGGTGGTAGCTTCGGTGTTGATGGCGATGGGTATGATGATGCTGTCGCCGATGATTGTCTCACTACCGTTTAAATTGATGTTATTCGTGTTGGTGGATGGTTGGAATCTGATCTTATCGACCTTAGCCAGCAGCTTTGCCTTGTGATGGAAACGACAATATGACCCCAGAGATATTTGTCGAACTGTTTCGCGAAGCACTATGGATGGTGCTGGTCATGGTGTGTGCCATCATCATACCGAGCTTGATGATTGGCCTCGTGGTGGCGATTTTTCAAGCGGCGACCTCGATTAACGAGCAGACGCTGAGCTTTTTACCGCGTCTGATCATCACGCTATTGGCCTTGATGTTCTTTGGGCATTGGATGACCCAAATGCTGATGGATTTTTTCTACAGCATGGTTGAGCGTCTGCCGCAGATTCTGTACTAGGAGCACTTATGGAGTACCCAGCCAGTGTCGTGCTCGATTTCATTGCCAACTATTTTTGGCCCTATACGCGTATTGCCGCCATGTTGATGGTGATGTCGGTGACTGGTGCGCGTTTTGTTCCTGCCCGTGTGCGCCTCTATCTTGGCTTAGCTTTGACGCTGGCGGTGATGCCCGCCATTCCTGCCGTCCCTGCCGATATCGCGTTGCTGTCGCTGCGCGGTTTTATGATCACCTTTGAACAGGTGGTGATTGGCATGGCGATGGGCATGGTGACTCAATTTTTAGTGCAATCTTTTGTGATGCTTGGTCAAATCTTGGGGATGCAATCGAGCCTTGGTTTTGCCTCGATGGTCGATCCTGCCAACGGCCAAAATACGCCGGTATTGGGGCAGATGTTTATGCTGCTCACCACCTTATTTTTTCTCGTCACTGATGGTCATTTAAAAATGATCCAATTAGTGGTGTTTAGCTTTAAAAGCTTGCCGATTGGCAGTGGCTCATTGACCGCGGTTGATTATCGCGAGCTGGCACTGTGGCTCGGCATCATGTTTAAAGCCGCATTGGCCATGTCACTTTCTGGCATCATTGCCTTGCTCACCGTCAACCTTTCCTTTGGTGTGATGACCCGTGCCGCACCGCAGCTGAACATTTTTTCGCTCGGTTTTTCATTTGCATTGTTGGTCGGCTTATTGCTGTGTTGGTACATCCTCAATGGTTTGTACACCCATTACGAAATTTATTGGCAAGAGGCGGAAGATCAGATCTGTCGCCTGATCCGCTTGAGCTGCTAGGGGGCTGATATGGCAGAATCGGATGGACAAGAAAGGACAGAAGCGGCCACCCCCCGAAGGTTGCAGCAGGCCAAGGAAAAAGGTCAAGTTGCGCGATCGAAAGAGTTGGCTTCTGTCTCAGTATTAGTGATTGGCGCGTTATCACTGATGTGGTTTGGTGAAACGCTGGCTCATGGACTGATGGCCGCGATGCAGCGTCTGTTTGCCTTGAGTCGTGAGGAAATTTTTGATGTAGGCAAACTATTCGATATCGTGGCCGGTGTCCTGATCGGTTTGTTGTGGCCATTGCTGCTGATTTTGATCACCTTGTTTGTTGCCGCCTTGCTTGGCGCAGCAGGCGTCGGCGGGGTCCGCTTTTCCGCAGAAGCTGCGATGCCCAAACTGTCGAAAATCAATCCACTCAGTGGGTTGAAGCGAATGTTTGGTTTAAAAAGTTGGGTTGAGCTGATCAAATCAATCCTCAAAGTGCTGCTGGTGGCGGGGATGGCCTTTTATCTGATTGAGTCATCCAAAACCGATCTGTTTCAACTCAGTTTTGATGTTTATCCGCAAAACATTTTTCACGCGCTCGATATTTTACTTAACTTTATTTTGCTGATCAGTTGCTCACTGCTGGTAGTTGTGGCGATTGATATTCCTTTTCAGATTTGGCAGCACAGCGAACAACTGAAAATGACCAAGCAAGAAGTGAAAGATGAGTACAAAGATACTGAAGGTAAACCTGAAGTGAAAGGGCGGATCCGTATGCTGCAACGTGAAGCTGCGCAGCGGCGTATGATGGCCGCCTTGCCACAGGCCGACGTGATCATCACCAACCCAGATCACTTTTCGGTGGCATTACGCTATAAGCAAAATACTGACAAAGCCCCAGTAGTGATTGCCAAAGGGGTGGATCATATGGCGCTGAAAATTCGTGAAATTGCCCGCGAATACGATATTACCATTGTACCTGCGCCCCCTTTGGCGCGAGCGCTGTATCATACCACCGAGCTAGAGCAGCAGATCCCCGATGGTTTATTCGTGGCAGTGGCGCAAGTATTAGCTTTTGTGTTCCAGTTAAAACAGTACCGCCGTAAAGGGGGACAACGACCCAAACTCAACCCAGATAGCATGCCGATCCCAACGGATATGCGCTATTAAAACCAGCACAGTGTGGAGCAAGCTCGGCTTAACTTGGATTATTTTTCGGGAATCGAGAGCAGCACTAACAACGCACCGCCACCACCAAATTCGAGTGGAGCTTGGTGGAATGCTAACACTTCTGGGTGCTGGGCCAACCACAGTGGTACATTTTGCTTTAAGATGTGTTTGCCTATCCCATGTTGCACACAGGCACAATGCACGTTGTTTTTTAAGCAGTAGCTGATCATCGCGCCTAATTCGCGTTTGGCTTCTTGCTGAGTCATGCCGTGCATATCCAAAAACACATCTGGCACGTACACTCCACGGCGCAACCTTTTCACTTCATATTTCGAAACATCACTGCGCGCATAGCGTGTAGGTCCTTCATCACTCAAATGTGGCATAAATTGATCGGAGAAATAGAAATCGTTGTCGCAAGCTTCCCGTTCGCTACGCTGGATTTCTTTTTGCTTGGGATTTCTGTTTGGGGCGTGGAATATGGTATCCTGACGCAACTTTTTTACGCCCTGTACTTCGTCACGAAACAGTGAGAAATCGTCGTCAACATTCTCGTTATCGCGAGCATTGTGGGCTATGTTCTGCTGGTGTTTATTCATTGGTGGGACGTATTTTGGTTACTGTAAATTGATGACGCAGTATTGTAGCGCTTTTTGGAGGCAATTTTGGATAAGATTTTCGTTGAGGAGGCGGTTGCAGAACTGCATACCTTGCAAGACATGATTCGTTGGACGGTGAGTCGTTTTAACGCCGCTAACCTATTTTATGGTCAAGGCACAGATAACGCTTGGGATGAAGCGGTACAACTGATTTTGCCAACGCTCTATCTACCGATTGATGTGCCTCCGCATGTTTTGAATTCTCGCCTAACTAATAGTGAGCGTTTACGTGTGGTTGAGCGGGTGATCCGCCGGATTAATGAACGTACTCCTGTCGCCTATCTGACCAATAAAGCCTGGTTCTGCGGGCTGGAGTTTTTCGTTGATCAACGCGTACTGGTGCCGCGCTCGCCGATCGGTGAGTTGATCCAAAACCGCTTTGAACCTTGGTTGAGCGAAGAGCCAACCCGGATTATGGATTTGTGTACCGGTAGTGGTTGTATTGCGATTGCCTGTGCCAACGCATTTCCTGACGCGGAAGTGGATGCGATTGATATTTCGCTGGATGCGCTACAAGTTGCCGAGCAAAACATTCAAGATCATGGTTTAGAGCAGCAAGTTTTCCCGATCCGTTCTGATCTGTTCCGTGACTTACCGGTCGAGCCGTATGATCTAATCGTGACCAATCCTCCTTATGTCGATCAGGAAGATATGGATAGCCTGCCTAGCGAATTTCGTCATGAGCCAGAATTGGGTCTTGCGGCAGGTAGCGATGGCTTGAAGCTGGCGCGTCGGATCTTAGCCAATGCACCAGCCTATTTAAAAGAGAATGGGATTTTAGTGTGCGAAGTGGGTAACTCTATGGTGCATATGATGGAGCAGTATCCCCATATCCCATTTACTTGGTTAGAGTTTGAAAATGGTGGCCACGGGGTGTTCTTGTTAACTCGTGAGCAACTGATTGACTGTGCCGCGGATTTTGCACTGTATAAAGATTAAGCATCAATATTCAGTCTAAATATTGATGAGCTCCTCTTAGCGCCGACTGAACCGTCGGCGTTTTTATTGGCTGCCAGTCGTAGCAGGGGGCGCTTGAGAGCTAAGTCGGGTGACAGAATCGAGCGCAATCTGATGATGTTTAACACTTTACATCATTGAGCATAAACGCCACTATGAAGCCACTAACCATCGTTAATCAGTGAAAGTCAATTTTACTGAACATTGAGGAAATCATGGCAGGAAACAGTATCGGACAACATTTCCGAGTCACCACCTTCGGAGAAAGTCACGGTATCGCACTGGGATGTATTGTGGATGGCTGCCCACCAGGGCTCGCTCTCTGCGAAGCGGATTTACAAGTCGATCTCGACCGTCGTCGCCCGGGTACATCACGTTATACCACTCAGCGGCGCGAACCGGATCAAGTCAAAATTCTTTCTGGCGTCTTTGCTGGTCACACCACGGGTACATCGATTGGGCTGTTGATCGAAAATACTGACCAACGCTCGCAAGATTATTCAGAGATTAAAGATAAGTTTCGCCCCGGACATGCGGACTACACCTACCAGCAAAAATATGGTACGCGAGATTATCGCGGTGGTGGCCGTTCATCGGCACGTGAAACCGCAATGCGTGTCGCAGCCGGCGCGATTGCCAAAAAATATCTGCAGCAAGAATTTGGTATTCAAGTGCGGGCTTATTTGTCACAGATGGGTGAGATTGCGATAGATAAAGTCGATTGGGACCAGATTGAACACAACGATTTTTTCTGCCCAGATGCTGATAAAGTCGCGGCATTTGATGCACTGATCCGTGATTTGAAAAAACAGGGCGATTCGATTGGTGCCAAAGTTCAAGTGGTGGCGACCGGGGTTCCGGTTGGACTAGGCGAACCCGTATTTGATCGCTTGGATGCGGATATTGCCCATGCACTGATGAGCATTAATGCGGTGAAAGGGGTAGAAATCGGTGATGGTTTTGCTGTGGTGCAGCAAAAAGGTAGCCAACATCGTGATCCGCTGACCCCGCAAGGATTTCGCTCTAACCATGCCGGTGGCATTTTAGGCGGGATTTCCAGTGGGCAGGATATTGTGGCGAGCATCGCGCTCAAACCGACCTCAAGTATTACCATTCCGGGTGAGACGATTGATCTGCACGGAGCCGCAACCGAGCTTATTACTAAAGGGCGTCATGATCCTTGTGTGGGGATCCGTGCCGTTCCGATTGCTGAAGCGATGTTAGCGATTGTGTTGATGGATCACCTGCTGCGTCATCGTGGTCAGAATCAAGGGGTAGTAACCACCACTCCGAAAATCTAGCTTTATTTTTAGAGCTTAGCCGCTGATAGCACAACGCCCTCGATGGAGGGCGTTGTTATTTTTACAATCCGCGACTAGTGAAGCGAGTTTTCCGCTTCTAAGTGGAATGAGGGGAGACGCCATTTAAAGCGTACTGCGGCCATGCGTAATGTGTAGCCGACCACCAGAGTGGCGATGGTACTGGGCACATCGCTCACTCCCAATTCTAGCAAGGTGAGATAGAGTCCAGAGGCGATTAAGGCAACCGAAGCATACAGCTCTTCATGCAATACCAGAGGTGGTTGGCGGCAAATCAAATCGCGTAATAGCCCGCCAAATACACCGGTGACCACCGCCGAAACGAGGCAGATACCAGGGTGTAGCCCCATTCCCATCGCGACTTGAGTTCCGATGATCGAAAACACGATTAAGCCTAACGCATCGAGGCGAATGAATAAGCCTTTTAGCTTGATCACCCAGCGATAGATCCCTGTGGTGAGTATGCCCGCCACACAAGTGATCGCCAGATATTCAGGATGTTTCACCCAACCTAATGGGTAGTGACCCAGCAGAATATCGCGCACCGTACCACCACCAATGGCGGTCGCACTCGCGACTAACATCACGCCAAACCAGTCCATTTTACGCCGCCCAGCACTGAGTGCGCCGGTCATGGCTTCTGCCGTAATTCCAATCACATACAAAACGCTAAGTAGCATGCGCCTTACCTTATTTCGTGCCAGGGTCTCAGATTAATGCTTATCAACTAGCTGGATAAATTGACTTGTTCACTGTCATTGCAAGCAGTTTTGAGATAGGAAAATTAAGGCAAAATTTTAGAGAATCACTAAGCAAATAAATAATGATTTTTTATAAGGTTGAAACTATTTGGATTAGAAAAAATAATGCTTAAAGTTAAGGTCTGCTGAGCGTTTTTTTGGTCAGTCGAGCGAAGATCTTGCTTAACACTTTACCCGCCAATAAAAAATCGCCAGAATGCACAGCGTCATCCATTGCGACCCTGTGCCATGAATCATAACTATCAAGACTTAATTGAGATTTTCAACCAGACTTTTTTCGAGTCTTATCAGACTAAATTAGAGTTGGGTGGCGATGAGCCGATCTACCTGCCTGCGGATCAGCAGGTGAATTATCACCGGATCATTTTTGCACGAGGCTTTTACGCTTCGGCATTGCATGAAATTGCCCATTGGTGTGTGGCAGGCCCTGAGCGGCGTTTATTGGAAGATTTTGGCTACTGGTATGAACCTGATGGGCGTAGTGCGCAAGTCCAGGCTGAATTTGAACGAGTAGAAATTCGTCCGCAAGCTTATGAATGGATTTTGGCACAGAGTGCTGGTTTTCCGTTTACCGTGAGTTGTGACAACCTCAATGGTGATTTTGAACCGGATCGTTTGGCATTTATGAGCAAAGTTCACACTCAAGTGCTCAATATTCTTGAACAAGGTTTACCACTACGCGTCAAAATGCTGGCTGAGGCATTGCAAGCTTTTTACCGCACTCCCGCTTTACAGGCTGAGCAGTTTATTATTCGATAACTGTTTGGTTTAAAATGCTACTGTGTAGCGGATTAATTAATCCCCGTTACCCACCACTAGCCTAATAATGAGACATCATGATTATTGAATTTGAAGAAAAACTGCTGGCTCTGATTGATGCACAAGTTGCTCATGCATCGAATGATGAACTGTTTGCGGGTGGCTATTTGCGTGGACACATATCACTGTCCGCAGCGCAGTGTGAAGAAGAGGGCATCGAGGATCTGGATGTCTTCAAACGGCAAATTGAACAGAGTATTGCCGCCGCTCGCTCGGAGCTTAGCCCGCTCGATCGGGTGATAGTGACTGAGCTTTGGCAGCAGCTTGCTCGCCAAGTATTCGCCAATCAATATCCCCTTACTACTTGAAGTTGCAGCGGTGTTGGTGACGTTCGCTCACCCCAATCACATAGTTTGTTTGGCTCTGATTTAAGGTTGTTCAATTTTTTTGAACAACTAAGTGAAAAAATTGAGATTGCTGGCTATAGGTTTGCAGACTACTCTTTATTCAACACGGATCAGGGGATACCTCAATGAAAATTATCGCTTTTGGTGCAAGCAGCAGTTCTACTTCGATTAACCAAGCGCTGGCTACTTTTGCCGCCGGTCTGATTGATGGCGCACAAGTACAAGTGTTGCATATCAATGATTACGCTGTACCTATGTTTAGTGAAGATTTGGAAAAGGAACTGGGTCATGCGGCAGGTGCGCAAGCCTTTTTAGATGATTTAGCACAAGCGGATGCCTATGTTATCTCGTTTGCTGAGCACAATGGACATCATCCAGCCGCCTATAAAAACCTGTTTGATTGGGCGACCCGTATTAATCGTGCGATGTTTGCTGACAAGCCGGCGGTGTACTTAGCCACCTCACCAGGTCCTGGTGGTGCAAAATCGGTGCTCGCCGCGGCAACCGCTGCAGCCCCTTTCTTTGGTTGTAATGTGCAAGCTTCCGTTTCTGTGCCGAGCTTCTATGACAACTTCGATGTTGAGCAAGGGGTGATCACCAATCCTGCGATAGTTGCTGAGCTGAAAGCGGCGGTGGCTAAGCTTTCTGCCTAAAAACGGCCTATTAACGCTGAAATGAATAACGCCTCGCAGTGCGAGGCTTTTTTGATCGACTTTTGATGGTTTGACTCTTGGATACACTCTTCCTACTTGAAGCTGCAGCGGTGTTGGCGACGTTCGTTCACCCCAATTGCATAGTTTGTCTATGCTGATGGGGACTCACTCACTTGCCGCCTACCTGCAACTCCAAGTGGTTTGAGTATGGCTCGATTAAGCTTTCTGAGTTAGTGCTTTTCCTTTACGCAGTTTACGTACCCACATCCGACATGGGTGTAACTGTTCTAACAGATCAACACTTAGTGGCAGAGGATCGCCACATATTTGTGAGGCGAGCAGCTCAGCCATCAGCGGTGCGCTACTTAAACCGCGTGAGCCAAGTCCAGCAAAAGCATAAAGCTGAGGATAGAGTGCAATCGGCTCCGCTTCTGGTTGCTGTGCTAACTCTCGGTATTGCTCGGTAATTTTTGTCAGTTCACCGATATTGCCAACCAAAGGCAGATGATCGCGACTCACACAGCGCACGCCTTGGCGTGATTGATTACCGCTAACATCCACTTCCAATGGCCAAGTTTGCTTAGCTAAGCAGTGGATCAGTTTTTGCGCATTTTCCTGTTGTGCTTGCGCATCAAACGTTAGCGTTAGATTTTGCCGATCATAACTTGCGCCAATGCAGTGCTGACCATTTTGCTGGCTGACTGGCGTCATATAGCCATCATAACAGAGCACGCTGTTGATTTTGCTGAGCGTATCGGTGGTTGGAATATGGCTGACCTGACCTTTAACTTTGCCGAGTGGTAAGTCGGCGGTTTGTGCCACACAGTCAAATTGATGACCACTGGCAATCACTACGGATTGATGTTGCATCACTTTATCGCCACTGTGCAGTTGCCATTGCTGTGTTTCAGGCAGCCAAGTTAGGGCATCAATCGGAGTGTGATAATGGGCGCTGAGCTTACCGGCTTGCACTAACGTATTGAGCAGTCCTTGGGTGAGTTCTGCCGGACAGAGCCAGCCGCCAAGCGGATAATGTACACTGGCTTGATCCACTGGCACGCCGACTTGTTGGTTGGTTTGCTCGGCGGATAAACCATGAACTAATGGTTCTGGGAAATCTCCCTTAAGCATACTGGTGAGTTTTTCGGTGGCTTTTTGATCCCACATTAATTGGGTCACTCCGCACCAAGCATGGTCAAAGCTTATCTGCTCTGCTGCTTGTTCAATAAATTGGCGAGCAAACAGGAAGGCGGGAGCAAATACGCGTGAGACCGGGCTGTGATCGCCACTGAGCAGTGGATAGACCGCGCCTTGTCGGTTACCCGATGCGCCTTGCGCAGGTTTTTCATCGGCACAGTAAAGTGTAACGGCAATACCACGTCTAGCTAGGGTAGTCGCTAAGGTCGCACTGGCGATGCCGCCGCCAATGATGGCGACTTCTTGTAGACCTTGCGTGGCGGCAAATCGAAATTCTGGCGCGATATTGGTGTAGGGCAGTTTCTCGCGCAGACGGCCGGCCAGCATCTCCCGCTTGGTGCCAAAACCTTTGACCTTTTGCATGGCAAAACCCGCTTCGATTAAGCCGCGGCGGACAAATCCGGCTGCGGTGAAGGTGGCGCAGCTACAGCCATTTTTCGCCAGTTTCGCCATACTTTCAAACAGGCCTTGATTCCACATTTCTGGGTTTTTGCTTGGCGCAAAACCGTCGAGGAACCATGCATCGACCAAACCTTGTTCTTGGGTTGCCACTTTCGGCAGACAGTCTTTAATATCGCCAAACCACAGATCGAGCGTGATCAGTCCGTCATCTAACACAATCCGCTGACACTCAGGAATGGCTAATGGGTAGTGCTGATGCAGCTTTTGTGCGAATGGTGCCAGCTCAGGCCATGCTTGATGGGCTTGGATTAAGTCGTTTTTACTCAGCGGGTATTTTTCAAAACTAATAAAATGCAGTTGTTTGAGCTTAGCGCTGGGATTGCTGTGCCGAAATGCGACAAAAGCTTGCCAAACTGCCAGAAAATTCAGCCCAGTACCAAAACCAGTTTCCGCAATCACAAAGCGAGTTTGGTCATCATGGTGCCATCTTTGTGGTAGATGATTCTGCTCAAGGAACACATAACGTGTCTCGGCTAACCCATTGACGTTAGAGAAATAGACATCGTCAAATTGAGCGGAGACTGGGGTTCCGGCTTCGTTCCAGCCAAGCTGGGCGTGAGAAATGGATGACATAGTGAACAAATTTTATTAAATCAAGCTGAATGTGGGCTGAGATTGTACGAATTAATGGGAAAGCTGACCACTTCTGTTATTCTTCTTCGCTATTATCTAGCCAAATTTATACAATAGGAATGTTACATGAAACGAGTCGTCATCACCGGTATGGGTATTATTTCGAGTATCGGTAACAACGTCGAAGAAGTTTTAGCCTCACTAAAAGCTGGTAAGTCAGGCATTACTGCCTCTGAACAGTTTAAAGAGCATGGCTTGCGTTCACAGGTATGGGGTGATTTAAAAATTAACCCACAAGAGCATATTGATCGTAAGCAAATGCGTTTTATGGGTGATGCGGCTGCGTATGCATACCTATCTCTTGAGCAAGCGATTGCGGATGCGGGTCTGACTGCTGAGCAAGTTTCCAATGATCGTACCGGTATTGTTGCTGGCTCTGGTGGCGCATCGTCTGAAAACCAAATGATCGCGGTGGATACGCAGCGTGAAAAAGGCGTTAAGCGTGTTGGACCTTACATGGTGCCTCGTACCATGTCTTCTACCGTTTCTGCATGTTTGGCAACACCATTTAAAATTCGCGGTGTGAACTACTCAATCAGTTCTGCTTGTGCCACTTCTGCTCACTGTATTGGTCATGCGGTTGAACTGATCCAACTGGGTAAGCAAGACATCGTATTTGCCGGTGGCGGCGAAGAGCTGTACTGGTCACAAACCATGATGTTTGATGCGATGGGTGCGCTGTCGACCAAATACAACGAAACCCCAGAAAAAGCCTCGCGGACTTACGATGCGGATCGCGATGGTTTTGTGATCTCTGGTGGCGGCGGTATGGTGGTCGTGGAAGAGTTGGAACACGCGTTGGCACGTGGTGCCACCATCTACGGTGAAATCGTTGGTTATGGCGCGACATCAGATGGCTACGATATGGTGGCTCCATCGGGTGAAGGTGCGGTGCGTTGTATGAAAATGGCAATGCAAGATGTTGATAAAATTGACTATATCAACACTCACGGCACCTCTACACCAGTGGGTGATGTGAAAGAGCTCGGTGCCATCCAACAAGTGTTTGCTGGTAACAGTCCTGCTATTTCAGCCACCAAAGCGATGACTGGTCACGCATTGGGCGCAGCAGGGGTACATGAAGCGATTTACTCAACTCTGATGTTGCATCACAGTTTTATTGCGCCAAGCATCAACATTGATACCTTGGATGAAGCGGCACACGGTCTCGATATTGTGACGGAAATGCGTGAACAAGCGCTGACCACTGTGATGTCGAATAGCTTTGGTTTTGGTGGCACGAATGCAACCTTGGTGATCAAAAAGTACCAAGGCTAAGTGCCCCAATCCAACCTAGTTTCCAGAACAGATTAGTCTCACTAATCGCAACAGACGCAGACTTTGTTCCATGGAAAGCGGAACAAAATCCTTAGGTTCTGGATGTTTACCCGGTGGCTTAGGCCTCCGGGTATTTTTATTCTCGACAGCCTCCACGCTTTTCTGCACAATGCCCGCAACTTTGACTGCCGCAAATTCCGACGATGAAAATTCTAATTGATGAGAACATGCCTTACGCTGAAGCACTGTTTAGTCAGCTTGGTGAAGTGATTTTAAAACCGGGTCGTAGCTTAACGGCCGATGATTTGATTGATGTCGATGCCTTAATGATTCGCTCGGTCACTAAAGTGAATCAGGCGCTGCTAGCCAAAGCCAATCGCTTGAAGTTTGTTGGCAGTGCGACGGCGGGGATGGATCATGTTGACCAAGCGTTACTGGCCGAACGTGATATTTTGTTTACCGCGGCACCTGGCTGTAACAAGGTTGGGGTGGCGGAATATGTGTTTAGCGTACTGATGGTGCTGGCACAGCAGCAAGGTTTTTCTATTTTTGATAAAACGGTTGGCATTGTGGGAGCCGGGCAAGTGGGCAGTTATTTAGCGCGCTGCTTGTCTGCCATTGGGATCAAGGTCCTGCTCAATGATCCCCCGAAACAAGCACAAGGCGATCCGCGCAGCTTTACTGAGCTGGATGCCTTACTCGAACAAGCGGATGTGATCACTTTACACACGCCCATTACACGCGAAGGTGAATGGCCGACCCAGCATTTGATTAATGAGCCGATCTTACAAAACTTACGCAGTGATCAAATTTTGATTAATGCGGCGCGTGGCCCTGTGGTCGATAACGCAGCGCTTAAAGCGCGTTTGCAGCAAGGTGATGGTTTTACCGCGGTGTTAGACGTGTTTGAATTTGAACCGCAAGTGGATATGGAATTGCTGCCCCTGCTGGCATTTGCTACCCCGCATATTGCCGGCTATGGTCTGGAAGGTAAGGCGCGTGGTACCACCATGATTTTCAACAGCTATTGTGCGTTTCTTGGCCGAACACTGCATGCGGATCCAGCCAGTTTATTGCCTCGCGCTCCTGTGCCTAAGGTCTATCTCGATCGGGCATGGAATGAAGTAACGCTGCATACGCTGACTCAAATTATTTATGATGTGCGCCAAGATGACGCACTGTTTCGCCGCGAGATCCATCAACCCGGAGCGTTTGACTTAATCCGCAAACACTATTGGGATCGACGTGAATACAGCGCGGTGACATTAACCGGAGGTGCTGAGTGTGATTTGGCTCCTTTGGCTAAACTCGGTTTTCAAGTAGAGGTATGTGATGAGCCAACAATTTAATGTTGCCATTTTTGGCGCAACGGGCGCCGTAGGCGAAACCATGTTGCAAGTGTTGCAGGAACGTGAGTTTCCTGTCGCGGAACTTTTCTTGCTGGCCAGTGAGCGCAGTGAAGGTAAAACCTATCGCTTTAACGGTAAGACAGTGCAAGTGCAAAATGTTGAAACCTTTGATTGGTCACAAGTGCATATCGCGCTATTTTCGGCCGGTGGTGAACTATCGGCACATTGGGCTCCGATTGCGGCTGAAGCGGGCGTGGTGGTGATCGATAACACCTCACATTTCCGTTATGACTATGATATTCCTCTTGTGGTGCCGGAAGTGAATCCAGAAGCGATTGCTGAGTTTCGTAACCGCAATATTATTGCCAACCCGAACTGCTCCACCATTCAGATGTTAGTCGCGCTAAAGCCGATTTACGATGCGGTTGGCATTGAGCGGATTAACGTGACCACTTATCAATCGGTTTCTGGTGCAGGTAAAGCGGGGATTGATGAGCTGGCGGGACAAACGGCCAAGCTACTTAATGGTTATCCTGCAGAAACCAATGCCTTTAGCCAACAGATCGCATTCAACTGTATTCCACAAATCGATCAATTTATGGATAACGGTTACACCAAAGAAGAGATGAAGATGGTATGGGAAACCCAGAAAATCTTCAATGATCCGTCAATCATGGTTAACCCAACGTGTGTACGAGTACCGGTGTTTTACGGCCATGCGGAAGCGGTGCATGTAGAAACCGGCTCGCCGATTGATGCAGAGCAAGTGCTCGATCTGCTTGAACAAACCGCTGGCATTGAAGTGTTCCGTGGCGCCGATTTCCCAACCCAAGTGCGTGATGCGGGCGGAAGAGATGATGTTTTGGTTGGCCGAGTACGTAATGACATCAGCCATCATAGCGGAATTAACTTGTGGGTAGTGGCCGATAACGTGCGTAAAGGTGCTGCCACCAATGCAGTACAAATTGCTGAGCTGTTAGTGCGCGATTATTTGTAAACGACCTTGATGAGCACTCATTTATAACAAAACCCACCGGCTGGTGGGTTTTGCTTTATCTGGTTCTCGCCATCTAAACCAAGCTTGGTTTAGCGATTTATTTCGCTGGGCGATGGGCGTTAGGGTTGTCTTTGCAGTTGCCTTGACTACCGCACTTACCGTACAGATACAGACTGTGGTTGGTCAATTGCACATTGTATTTTGCCGCGATCTCTTTTTGGCGCTGTTCAATCACATCATCCGAAAACTCGATCACCTCACCGCAGTCCAGACACACTAAGTGGTCGTGGTGATGTTGAGATGAGAGTTCAAACACCGACTTACCACCTTCGAAGTGGTGGCGGGTTACAATGCCGGCATCATCAAATTGGTTCAGAACTCGGTACACGGTGGCAAGACCAATCTCTTCGCCAAGATCAATCAACTTTTTGTACAGTTCTTCAGCACTAATATGTTGGCATTCTGGTTGTTGTAACACTTCTAAAATTTTAAGCCGTGGAAGGGTAATTTTAAGACCCGCATCCTTTAGCGCTTGATTGTTGTCTGACATATACTTTCCTGTTGATGTTCTGCCGTGATAAATCGCTGCTACATGAGGTTAATCGTTGTCAAATCCACGTCAACTGTCGAATCGGTGAACATTTCTCACTGGCTATTTAGCTGCATCTCAATTCGTTGGGGATAACAGAAATTGATGTTGAACTGCATTATAGGTGAGTCGCCGTGAACAATAAACCACGAACTTCAAGCGGTTAATTGGAAGCCTGTACCTTCGTGGCAACACATTGGAACAGGATACGGATTTCACGGTTTGCTGTTTCTCCAGTATGGTGGCAATGGTTATCCACATTATTTCGCAATAGTGAGTTATAACGGTGGTTGCTTTAGCTGCAGTCTAGGCTACTCAAGGTATGAAGAAAATACTCTTGAGACGTTATCTCGCGAATAGTGTGAAGTCGCTACGGAACTGTAGAGCACTTTTAGTGGCTTTGCTGATGAGAGATTGGATGGTTTAGGCGTAGAGTCTGGATTAATAAAAACATCCCCTAGCAAAAGCAGGGGATGTTAGGTTTATGCTGCCATCAAACTTAGTCTTCCAGTTCAGCCAAGCACATCTCTTGATAAACTTGGTTTACCCATTGGGTGACACGTTGTTCGGTGAGTTCTGGTTGGCGGTCTTCATCGATACACAGGCCAATAAAGTGGTTTTCATCGGCGAGAGCTTTAGAGGCTTCGAATTCATAACCTTCGATTGGCCAGTGACCGACGATGGTTGCGCCTTTGGCTTGCACGATATCACGTACACTTCCCATCGCATCGCAGAAATACTCTGCGTAATCTTCTTGGTCGCCACAACCAAAAATTGCAACAAGTTTGGTTGAAAAATCAATGGCTTCTAACTCAGGAAAAAAATCATCCCAGTCACACTGAGCTTCACCGTAATACCAAGTCGGAATGCCTAATAACAGCAAGTCGAAGTTGTTAATATCTTCTTTGCTGCTTTTAGCAATATCTTGTACGTGAACCAGTTTTTTACCGAGTTGTTTTTGAATCATCTTTGCAATCGCTTCGGTGTTGCCGGTGTCGCTGCCAAAGAAGATACCTACACTTGCCATAGAATCATTACCTTTAGATTGTTAAAGAGTCGAGAGGCTTGGTTGAGCTTAACCTAGTCCACCGCCTTCCCAAGTCAATTGAATTATGCCTTTGGCGACAAAGCCTGCGCACCCTAAAAAGAGCACTAACCATACGATACGACGTCCTAATAAGGGAACATTGGCTTGTTTCAACACATCTTTAATCGCCATTCCGATCAGGAAAAACAGCGAAGCAAACAACAGATCGAGTCCAATTGCCTCTAATGTGTTGATATCGTCGTAAAGCATGCACATTCCTTGATGCCAAATTACTTGCGCGCACTATACCACTGTTAGTCGACAAAGTTAATCGGCGTAGTGTTTCTCAATTCACTTCGTAGCGGCGTGCGGTCAATCGATAAATTTGCGGATCGTGCGCAGTACCTCGTTTGGTTTTTCTGCGTGTAACCAGTGACCGGTATTAGCGATCACATGCGCTTTGGCTTGGCTAAACTGTGCTTGTACTATCGGTTGGTGTTGCGCAGTCAAGTAATCAGAATCTGCCCCTTTAATAAATAAAGTAGGAATGGGACAAGGGGCGATCGTCTGCCAGCCTAAAATGTCGGCATAGTGCTTTTTTAACGCCGCGACATTGAAGCGCCAAGTCATCACGTTTTGCTCTGCTTGCAAAGATTTGCCAAGAAACTGTCGAACGCCCTCTTGCTCAATGTGCTGGGCAAGCAGTGACATCACTTCACTGCGCGAAGTAGGTTTTTGTGCCAACACCGCCTCCAGCGCAGCGAACACCTGATCGTGACGGTGCTGGTGGTAGGCGACGGGTGACATGTCTAATACCACCAGTTGTCGAATTTTTTGCCGAGCAAGCTCGGCGAGTTTCATTGCGACTTTACCACCCATTGAGTGGCCAATCACAGTCACTGCCGTGAGGTTAAGATGTTCAAGTAATTGGTTCACATCGTGTGCCATCAAAGGATAATTATGTGCATCACTATGGAACGACTGTCCATGGTTACGCAGATCCAGACTCAGGACTTGATGATCTCGTTTGAGATCACGAGCCAGTAAGCCAAGGTTGTCCATGCTGCCAAATAGGCCGTGGATCAAAACAACGGTATTACCGCTGCCTTCAAGTTTGTAATTAAGAAGTGCTGACATTTTATCTTATTAGTGATTGGTTTAACGTAGAGTCTCAGTCAAGATCTCGCTATAATCCGCAAAAGTTTAAACATAGAGATTGTGAAAAGCGAATGAAAACAATTGAGGTTGATGAGGATCTATACCGTTACATTGCCAGTCAAACGATGCATATTGGTGAAAGTGCTTCCGATATTTTGCGTCGTCTACTCAATGCTGACAGTGGTGAGTGGGTTGTTGCGCCGATGGCTGAGCCGAAAGGATTAGTGGTGAGCAAAGATGCCGCGTTAGAGACCAAAATTGATAGCGTAAAAGCGATGCGTTCGCTACTGATTTCCGATGAGTTTGCTAGCCTGAAAAATGCGATCGATCGCTTTATGTTAGTGTTGTCGACCCTATACCGCATCGACGCTATTAGCTTTTCAGCCGCGACGATGGTTAAAGGTCGTAAGCGGGTTTATTTTGCCGATAATCAACAGACGTTATTGGCGAGTGGCCAAACGACTAAGCCTAAGTCGATTCCTAACACGCCATTTTGGGTGATCACCAACAACAACACCAGCCGTAAGCAACAGATGGTAGAACAGGTGATGGTGCGGATGGGGTTCCCAAGTGACATTATTGAGAAAGTTACTCATTCGATTTAATTTTTGCTAATCACAGCCAAAAATTCTGATTTAAGCCTCATAATGCGTAGCGCGATGCCGTTATATTATGGGGTTTTATTTTAGACAAAATTTAAACAAAGGATGTCACTATGGCGATGCACCCTCGTGCTGGACAAAAGGCGCGACAAGAGGATCTGCACAATATCCCTGCGCTAGTTGCAAATTATTACTTACTCCAGCCAGAAGCTGGCAATCTGGCGCATAAAGTCGAATTTGGTACCTCGGGGCACCGTGGTACGTCAGATAAAACTACGTTTAATGAACAGCATATTTTAGCGATTGCCCAAGCGGTAGCCGATGTGCGCCGTGCACAAGGGGTGACCGGGCCGATCTTTATTGGTAAAGACACGCATGCGTTGTCAGAGCCTGCGTTTAGTAGTGTCTTGGAAGTGCTGATTGCCAATGGTATTGAAGTCATCGTGCAACAACATAACGGCTACACCCCGACACCGGGGATTTCCCATGCGATCTTAACTTACAATCGTAAGCATACTGCGCAAGCCGACGGTATTGTGATCACGCCATCGCACAATCCACCACAAGACGGTGGCATTAAATATAACCCACCCCATGGCGGCCCAGCGGAAGGTGAATTAACCCAAGCGATTGAAGATGGTGCTAACGCTTATATCAGTGCCAATCTTAGTGGGGTCAAACGTATGCCGTTGGCTTTGGCATTACAATCGCCACTGTTTAAGCAAATCGATTTGGTTAAACCGTATGTTGATGATTTGGTCAATGTGATCGATATGGCGGCGATTCAACAGGCCAAGCTAAAAATCGGGGTTGATCCTCTTGGTGGCAGTGGTATCGATTATTGGCGTCAAATTGCGCAAGCCTATCAGTTGGATATTACTTTGGTCAGCGAAGCGATCGACCCAAGTTTCCAATTTATGTCACTGGATAAAGATGGTGCAATCCGTATGGACTGCTCTTCGCCCTATGCGATGGCGGGCTTATTGGCGTTGAAAGATGAGTACGATTTAGCGTTTGGTAATGATCCAGACTACGATCGCCACGGTATCGTTACGCCTAAAGGCTTGATGAATCCCAACCATTTCTTAGCAGTGTGCATCGATTATTTGTATCGTCACCGTCAAGGATGGGCAGAGCATGTCGCGGTTGGTAAAACATTAGTTTCCAGTGCCATGATTGATAAAGTGGTAGCCGATCTTGGTCGTGAATTGTGTGAAGTGCCGGTTGGCTTCAAATGGTTTGTTGATGGCTTGTACTCTGGGCGTTTTGGCTTTGGTGGTGAAGAAAGTGCGGGAGCTTCTTTCCTACGCCAAGATGGTACACCTTGGTCGACCGATAAAGATGGCATCTTGTTATGCCTATTAGCGGCAGAAATCACGGCGATTACCGGCAAAAATCCACAGCAATATTACGATGAGCTAGCGGCCAAACATGGTGAATCTCATTACAGCCGTTTGCAAGCGGTGGCCAATGGGCCGCAGAAGAATGTACTGAAAAAACTCTCACCAGAGAAGGTGGCAGCGCAAACATTAGCCGGTGATCCAATCACCGCTCGTTTAACGCATGCACCGGGCAACGGCGCAGCGATTGGCGGTTTGAAAGTGACCACCGATTATGGCTGGTTTGCCGCCCGCCCTTCTGGTACCGAAGATATTTACAAGATTTATTGTGAGAGCTTTAAAGGGCCTGAGCACTTAAAGCAAATCGAATCTGAAGCGCAGCAGATTGTGAACCAAGTGTTTAAAGACGCGGGTTTATAACCGAGCTGTGAGGATGAAAATAAGGGGCGCTGACATCGCCCCTTTGTCTTTTATATCGCTTAATAATTTGTATGATACAGCAAGCCTAAACGTGGATGGCCTTGAGATATTCCACTCTGCTGCTCAATGGATTACAAGATGAACAATTTACAGCTAGAAGCTTTGCTAAATGAGACATTGTCACCACAGTTAATCAAAGATTACTGTCCTAATGGTTTGCAAATTGAAGGTAAAACTCAGGTGCAACGGATTGTTACCGGAGTGACGGCCAGCTTGGCTTTAATCGAGGCGGCGATCGAGAACAATGCCGATGCGTTGTTAGTCCATCACGGTTATTTTTGGAAAAATGAACCGGAGGCTATCCGCGGTATGAAAGGCCGCCGGATCCGTACCCTGATCCAAAATGATCTCAATTTGTATGCATACCATCTGCCTTTAGATATCCATCCGCAACTGGGCAATAATGCACAATTAGCCCAGCGTTTAGGGATTTGTGTCGAAGGTGGTTTGGAAGGGCATCCGCAATCGGTGGCGATGTTTGGTCGCTTGGCTTCACCATTGACCGCACAACAACTCGCGCAGCGAATTGAACAAACGCTTAACCGAGCACCGTTGCACATCGCTCCGGAGCAAGCGGATAAGTTGATTGAAACGATCGGTTGGTGTACCGGTGGTGGACAAGATTACATTGAGTTGGCGGCCAGTTGTGGCCTCGATGCGTTTATCTCCGGAGAGATCTCGGAGCGTACCACCTATGCGGCACGTGAACAGTCGATTCACTATTTCTCAGCGGGCCATCATGCGACCGAACGTTACGGAATTAAAGCGTTAGGCGAATGGTTGGCACAACATCACGGATTCGATGTTACCTTTATTGATATTGATAATCCGGTGTAGTGCACAGCATGCTCACCGCATTAGGTGGTGATTTAAGGATGGCAATATCAACTAGAGCGAGATGACCTCGCTCTAGTTGTATATTAGTGGTGTGATGGATCACCGGTTAGGATCACGAATGGCGTTCATGCAGGGGTAGGAAATCACGCAATTGTTGGCCAGTGTACAACTGACGTGGGCGACCAATACGGTTGTCTGGATCGCTGTGCATCTCATTCCAGTGCGCAATCCAACCTATGGTCCGTGACATAGCAAAGATCACGGTAAACATTGAGATAGGAATACCGATCGCTTTAAGAATAATACCGGAGTAAAAATCGACATTCGGGTAGAGTTTTTTGTCGATAAAATAGCTGTCAGATAGGGCAATACGCTCCAATTCCAAGGCGACATCCAGCAGTGGATCTTGAATATTCAACTCTTTGAGCACTTCATGACACGCTTCGCGCATGACCGTCGCGCGTGGGTCATAATTTTTATAGACCCGATGACCAAAGCCCATCAAACGGAAAGGATCATCCTTATCTTTCGCACGTCGGACATACTCCGGAATTTTATCGACTGAGCCGATCTCTTCCAGCATACGTAAACATGCCTCATTCGCGCCACCGTGAGCTGGCCCCCACAGAGAAGCAATTCCTGCAGCGATACAGGCAAATGGATTCGCCCCCGATGACCCCGCCAAACGTACGGTAGAAGTAGAGGCATTTTGCTCATGGTCGGCGTGCAAAGTAAAAATCTTATCCATGGCACGCGCGACGATGGGGTTAACCTCATACTCCTCACAAGGGGTCGCAAACATCATATGTAAAAAGTTTTCTGCGTAACTCAAATCATTACGTGGATAGATAAACGGCTGACCGACTGAATATTTGTAACACATTGCGGCCAAGGTTGGCATTTTTGACAGCAGACGATAAGCCGCGATTTCTCGGTGAGTATCATTATTGTTGTCAAGAGAATCGTGATAAAACGCCGCTAACGCACCAACCACACCACACATTACCGCCATTGGGTGTGCATCACGGCGGAAGCCGTGGAAAAAGCTGGCGATCTGTTCGTGCACCATAGTGTGGCGAGTTACGATTTTTTTGAATTCTTCATATTGCTTGCGATTGGGCGCCTCACCGTACAGAAGGATGTAGCACACTTCTAAGTAGTCCGCGTTATTGGCGAGCTGATCGATCGGGTAACCACGATGCAATAAAATACCTTTATTGCCATCGATGTAGGTAATTTGAGACTCACAAGATGCAGTGGCAAGAAAGCCTGGGTCAAAAGTAAAGTAACCGTTGGCGCCTAAGGTGCGAACGTCGATGACTTGTGGGCCAAGAGAACCATCCATTATCGGCAATTCGATTGGCGCTTTACCTTCAATGTGCAGGGTCGCTTTCTGATCCGCCATAACCATCTCCTTTGTTTGTTAATTTAATCCGTCCAGGATCTTTGTGTGTGATTCTTGTACGTCTGATCTCAGGCAAAGTCAATGCTTGTCCTCTGATGTGTGCAGTCACTTTGATTTTTTACCGTGCTAAAGTTAAAAATATGTTCCATGTGGCAGAACTTGTTAACTCAACCGTACTAAAATGTTGCAGCCTAGGTTTGGCAAATAAATTTACTGATACGCCTATAAATTCAAGGGAATAGAGATATGTTATGCTGATATTTCAACCTTGAATGAAATAGTTAAATGGCCGTTACCTTGAGAATTTACTGGTTGATGTGTTGTTTAAATGTTAATCAGTGTGTTGTTATTTGAGATTGACAGACCAAGCTTGATTATCGACATAACACAGTTTTACGATCGCTCTATCGAATATTAAGCCTTTATCGATGGCTGGGTGGCAAGCTTTTAAAACAGAGCAACGTTTATCGGATCTTGATGATAAATTTAGCGTTTTTCGTTGCCACGGTATTATGAATTGTGTCAGTGTTTGCCTTAAAGGTTTGAATCCAATCCAAGCGATGAGAGATATGCAGTTTTAATCCATCCATCGTGCGGCTTAAATTGAAGATTGCAGGCGTTAGCGTCTGCTTTGTATAGCTCGGCGCAGACCGTAGCAAACGTGAAAACAACTGATTAAGGGAAAAAAATGCACAATAGCGTGATGAAGGCATGGCTCGAGTCTTCACATTTGGCTGGCGCTAATGCAACTTATGTAGAAGATCTCTACGAATTGTATCTCAGTGATCCCGATCTGGTGAGTAATGAGTGGAAACGTGTGTTTGAGGAGTTGCCTGTGCACTCCAGCAATGTGGTGGAACAACCACACTCACGGGTTCGCGACTACTTCCGACGGCTCGCGCAAGAGAGCAAGCATTACAGTGCCCAAGTGAGTGATCCTGAAGTCGATGCAAAACAAGTTAAAGTTTTACAGCTCATCAATGCATACCGCTTTCGCGGCCATGAAGCCGCGCAATTGGATCCGCTCGGTTTATGGCAGCGTCCTGACATCGCAGAACTCAATCCACTATTTCATTCTTTAACCCAAGAAGATTTACAAGCCACTTTCAATGTCGGCTCTTTTGCTATCGGCCAGGAGACCATGCAACTGCAAGAGATCCACCAATCGTTGCAAAAAATCTATTGTGGTGCGGTGGGGGCTGAGTACATGCATATCACCGATACGGAGCAGAAGCGTTGGATCCAGCAACGTTTGGAGCCAGTGGTTGGCAGCCCAGTCTTTACCCAGCAAGAAAAGCAAACTTTCCTTGAAGAGCTCACCGCCGCGGAAGGCCTTGAGCGCTATCTTGGTGCGAAGTTTCCAGGTGCCAAACGTTTCTCTTTAGAAGGGGGGGACGCTTTAGTGCCAATGACCAAAGAGCTGATCCGCCAGGCAGGTGCAAGTGGCATGCGAGAAGTGGTGATTGGCATGGCACACCGTGGTCGTTTAAACATGCTGGTGAACGTGCTGGGTAAAAAACCACAAGATCTGTTTGATGAATTTGCAGGCAAGCATGCCGAAGGATGGGGCACTGGGGATGTTAAATACCATCAGGGTTTCTCGGCAGATTTTGCGACGCCAGGTGGCGATGTTCATTTAGTTTTAGCGTTTAACCCGTCCCATTTAGAAATTGTAAATCCAGTGGTGATGGGTTCGGTACGCGCCCGGCAAGATCGCTTAGGCGACCAAGATGGCAGTAAAGTCTTGCCGATCACCATTCACGGTGACTCGGCGATTGCAGGGCAAGGCGTGGTGGCCGAAACCTTCAATATGTCGCAAGCGCGCGGTTTCTGTGTCGGCGGTACGGTACGGATTGTGATCAACAATCAAGTTGGTTTTACCACTTCTAATCCACGCGATACGCGTTCGACTATGTACTGTACCGATATTGCCAAAATGGTTCAGGCTCCCATTTTTCACGTTAATTCAGACGATCCTGAAGCGGTCGCTTTCGTCACCCGCTTAGCCTTGGATTATCGTAATCAATTTAAGCGCGATGTGGTCATCGATCTGGTATGTTATCGTCGTCACGGTCATAACGAAGCGGATGAGCCGAATGCCACGCAGCCGCTGATGTACCAAAAAATCAAAAAACATCCCACCCCACGTAAATTGTATGCTGATGTGTTGACCGAGCGTGGTGAGTGCTCGCTCGAAACCGCTACACAACTGGTCAACGAATACCGTGATGCGTTAGATCGCGGTGAAGTGGTGGTCAAAGAGTGGCGGCCCATGGCGATGCATTCGGTGGATTGGTCGCCATACCTTGGCCATGATTGGACAACGTCATGGCAGAACGCATTTGCGATGACACGCTTGCAAGATCTCGGTCGCCGAGTGTGCCAATATCCAGACAGCCATGCTCTGCATAGTCGAGTTGAAAAAATCTATCAAGACCGCTTAGCGATGATGGCTGGCGAAAAGATGTTGGATTGGGGCATGGCGGAAACCCTAGCTTACGCGACGTTACTGGATGAAGGAAAACGCATCCGCATTTCTGGGCAAGATTCCGGTCGTGGAACCTTTTTCCATCGCCATGCCGTGCTGCACAACCAAAATGATGCCAGTACTTATATTCCATTGACGCAAATCCATGCTGGCCAAGGTCCGTTTGAAGTGTACGACTCGGTGCTATCCGAAGAAGCGGTATTGGCATTTGAGTATGGTTATGCAACGGCTGAACCCAGTGGTTTAACCGTATGGGAAGCCCAGTTTGGTGACTTTGCCAATGGGGCGCAGGTGGTGATCGATCAGTTCATTTCGTCAGGTGAACAAAAATGGGGGCGTTTATGCGGCCTAACCATGTTGTTACCACATGGCTATGAAGGCCAAGGCCCTGAACACTCTTCAGCACGTTTAGAGCGCTATTTGCAATTATGTGCCGAGCAAAACATGCAGGTGGTGGTGCCATCTACCCCCGCGCAGGTATACCACATGCTGCGCCGCCAAGTGGTGCGCCCAATGCGTCGGCCACTGGTAGTGATGTCGCCTAAGTCTTTGCTGCGTCATCCATTATGTGTGTCCAGTGTACAAGAGCTAACCGATGGCACGTTCCAGCCAGCGATTGCTGAAATCGATCATTTAGAGGCGACGCAAGTCAAGCGGGTAGTATTTTGTTCTGGTAAGGTTTACTACGACTTACTTGAGCAGCGTCGAGCCAATCAGCAGCAAGATGTCGCGTTAGTGCGTATTGAGCAGCTCTATCCTTTCCCACTGGACGATGTACAAGCGGCGATTGCCGATTACCCGAATGTATTGGATTACGTCTGGTGTCAAGAAGAGCCTCAAAACCAAGGGGCTTGGTACAGTAGCCAGCACAATTTCCGCGCAGCGATTCCTGCTGGTGCCGAGCTGAAATACGCTGGTCGTCCTGCTTCAGCATCGACCGCGGTTGGCTATATGTCACTGCATATGAAACAACAAAAAGCGTTGCTTGAAGACGCGCTAAACTTAGCCTAAGAACGAGAAGTATAAGGAAGAGACGATTATGACCATTGAAATTCTGGTTCCAGATTTGCCTGAATCCGTCGCAGATGCCACGGTGGCGACTTGGCATAAACAGCCGGGCGATTTCGTTGCGCGTGACGAAGTGATTGTGGATATTGAGACGGACAAAGTGGTACTGGAAGTTCCGGCTCCTGATGCCGGAGTGTTGGAGGTAATTCTAGAGCCAGAAGGGGCGACAGTATTGTCAAAACAGCTATTGGCCCGCTTGAAGCTGAGTGCGATTGCCGGTGAGCCGACTCAAGATTCTCCAGATGCGACCCAACCGTCACCCGATAAACGCCATAAAGCGACGCTGAGTGAGGAAAGTAGTGATGCGCTCAGTCCAACCGCCCGCCGTTTGTTGGCTGAGCATAATTTACTCGCTGATCAAGTCAAAGGCTCTGGGGTCGGTGGTCGTATTACCCGGGAAGATATTCAAGCCCATTTGGCAGCGACCCCGGCACCAGCTGTGATAGTGGCACCTGCTACCATGGTTGTGGCAGAGTCTCACGCTGGCCGTACCGAGAAGCGTGTACCCATGACCCGGCTGCGTAAGCGGATTGCCGAGCGTTTGTTAGAAGCGAAAAATAGCACTGCGATGCTCACAACGTTTAACGAAGTCAACATGAAGCCGATCATGGAGATGCGCCAGCAATATCAAGATGTATTTGAAAAGCGCCATGGGATCCGGCTCGGTTTTATGTCGTTCTTTGTTAAAGCGGTAACTGAAGCGCTCAAGCGCTATCCTGAGGTGAATGCGTCTCTAGATGGTGAAGATATTGTCTATCACAACTATTTTGATGTCAGTATTGCCGTATCGACACCGCGTGGCCTTGTTACCCCAGTGCTGAAAGATTGCGATAGCTTGAGCTTGGCGCAAATTGAAAAAGGTATCAAAGGGTTATCTGAAAAAGGCCGCGATGGTAAGCTAACAGTTGAAGAGCTGACGGGCGGTAACTTTACCATCACTAATGGTGGTGTGTTTGGTTCGCTGATGTCGACACCCATTATCAATCCACCGCAGGCCGCGATTTTAGGCATGCACAAAATCCAAGATCGCGTGATGGTCGTGGATGGTAAAATGGAAATCTTACCGATGATGTATCTCGCTCTGTCTTACGATCACCGCTTAATTGATGGTCGAGAATCGGTGGGTTTCTTGGTAACGATTAAAGCACTGCTCGAAGATCCTGCTCGCCTGTTGCTGGACGTTTAAGGGGCGTGAATGTCCGTGGTTGAGTGAGATTTTGGTCAGGCATGTAGCATGTCTGACCTGATATCGGCTTAATGTTGACCGCTTGCTCAAATGGCTTAGCCACCGTACAGTTCAGTCACCGTGAACGCTATGGAAGATAATCAATAAATGGAACAACACAATGAATTTGCATGAATATCAAGCTAAACAGCTGTTTGCAGAATTCGGTTTACCAGTACCGGAAGGCTACGCTTGTGATACGCCACAAGAAGCGTTTGAAGCCGCTGGACGCATTAGCAGCGTTAAGAAAGTCGTAAAATGTCAAGTTCACGCCGGTGGACGTGGTAAAGCGGGTGGCGTGGAATTACATGACAGCAAAGAAGGGGTAAAAGCGTTTGCGCAGAAGTGGTTAGGTAATCATTTAGTCACTTATCAAACCGATGCTCAAGGTCAACCAGTGTCGAAAATTTTGGTGGAAGAAGCCTCTCACATTGCTAAAGAACTCTATTTAGGGGCGGTAGTGGATCGCTCAACACGTCGCATTGTTTTTATGGCTTCGACCGAAGGTGGCGTGGAGATTGAAAAAGTCGCACAGCACACACCAGAACTTATTCATAAGATGGCGATCGATCCATTGGTTGGCCCACAAGCTTATCAAGGGCGTGAGTTGGCGTTTAAGCTCGGCCTGCAAGGCGATCAAATCAAACAGTTTGTGAAAGTTTTCATCGGTCTGGGTGAGATGTTTATGCACTACGATCTCGCGCTGCTGGAAATTAACCCATTGGTTATTACCCAAGAAGGCAATTTGTTGTGCCTAGATGGCAAGATCAATATCGACTCAAATGCGATGTTTCGCCAGCCTAAATTGCGTCAGATGCATGATGCTTCTCAAGAAGATGTGCGTGAAGCCCATGCCGCGAAATGGGAGCTCAATTATGTCGCTCTGGATGGCAATGTTGGCTGTATGGTGAATGGTGCCGGACTGGCGATGGGCACGATGGATATTGTCAATTTGCACGGTGGTAAACCTGCGAATTTCCTTGATGTGGGTGGTGGTGCGACCAAAGAGCGAGTCGCCGAAGCGTTTAAAATTATTTTGTCTGATGCCCATGTTAAAGCGGTACTGGTGAATATTTTTGGTGGCATTGTGCGCTGCGATATGATTGCCGAGGGGATTATTGGTGCGGTTAAACAAGTTGGCGTCAGTGTGCCAGTAGTGGTGCGTCTTGAGGGCACTAACGCAGAGCTTGGTCGTCAGCGATTGGCGGCCTCTGGTTTAGATATTATTGCTGCGGAATCACTGACTGATGCAGCGCAAAAAGTGGTTGCTGCTGCGGAGGGCAAATAATGTCGATCCTTATCAATAAAGACACCAAAGTGATTTGTCAGGGCTTTACCGGAGGGCAAGGCACTTTCCATTCAGAGCAGGCACTGGCTTACGGTACACAAATGGTAGGCGGCGTTTCACCCGGTAAAGGTGGGACGACTCACTTAGGCTTACCGGTATTTAACACGGTGCGCGAAGCGGTTGAACAGACGGGGGCAACCGCCAGCGTCATTTATGTTCCTGCGCCATTTTGTAAAGATGCGATCTTAGAGGCTATCGATGCCGGCATTAGTTTGATTGTCACGATTACCGAAGGCATCCCAACATTGGATATGCTAGAGGTCAAAGTGAAACTAGAGCAGACCGGAGTGCGGATGATCGGCCCTAACTGCCCTGGAGTGATCACTCCTGATGAATGCAAGATTGGTATTATGCCCGGTCATATTCATCATAAGGGGAAAGTGGGCATTGTCTCTCGCTCTGGCACCTTGACCTATGAAGCGGTCAAACAAACCACCGATGAAGGTTTTGGGCAATCGAGCTGTGTCGGAATTGGTGGTGATCCGATCCCAGGATCGAATTTCATTGATATTCTGCAGCTGTTTGAAGATGACCCCGAAACGGAAGCGATTGTGATGATTGGCGAAATCGGTGGCACCGCCGAAGAAGAAGCGGCGGCATTTATCAAAACCAACGTTACTAAACCGGTCGTCTCTTACATTGCTGGGGTGACCGCTCCTGCGGGTAAGCGGATGGGACACGCCGGTGCGATCATCTCTGGCGGTAAAGGTACTGCGAAAGAGAAATTTGCTGCGTTGGAATCTGCGGGTGTGAAGACAGTAAAAAGTCTGGCCGACATTGGCAAAGCGCTGCGTGAAGTGACTGGCTGGTGATGTTGTTGGTTATGATGATTGGTTAGTCTCACTGAGTAACCATTAGCCCCGATCTCAGATCGGGGCTAATTATTTAAGCTGTCAGTGGATTAAGTTACCCGTTAATTAAATTGCTAGCGGATTAAGCGACTCGCTTAAATTGAGTCAAGACAAATAACCCTGCGGCACACACCACCACCGAAGGACCCGCTGGCGTATCAAAATGCCAAGATAGGGCGAGCCCACCGACTACGCTTACCATACCAAGTAAGATGGCCCAACCCGCCATCGCTTCAGGGCTACGCGATAGGCGACGTGCAGTAGCGGCAGGAATAATCAGCAGCGACCCCATGATCAACGCCCCAACAAACTTCATACCCACGGCAATCACCAAACCGATCAATAGCATTAGGATCAGGCGCATTAAATCGGTATTGATCCCCTCAACAAAGGCCAGCTCTTCATTGACACTGGTTGAGAGTAGAGGGTGCCAAAGTAGGTAAACAATTAGGCTAACGATAGCAACACCGAGCCAGATAAAGGTTAGATCGGATGTGGAGATGGCCAACAAATCACCAAACAGATAGCTCATTAAATCGATACGGACATGATCTAGGAAGCTCACCGCAATCATACCGAGCGACAAAGCACTGTGCGCCATAATTCCCAATAATGTATCGGTGGCAATTATGGTCTGTTTTTGCATCGCGACTAAAAGGGTCGCCATACCCAAACAGCAGACTAATAACGCCAGATACAAATTAATCTCAAGTAAAAAGCCTAAGGCAAGGCCCAGCAATGATGCGTGGGCAAGGGTATCGCCGAAATAGGCCATTTTACGCCAGACGACGAATGAGCCAAGTGGACCTGCAATGATCGCAATCCCAAGTCCAGCAAGCAGAGAAGGTAATAGAAGTTCAATCATGTTGATGGTGACCATGTGAGTGATGTGCGCAAGAGCTGGCTTTACCTTGCACTGGTTGACCAGCAAGATCGTGATGGTGGTGCTCGTGATGGTGTTGGTAAAACGCCAGCGTTTCACGGCTGCGGTGACCAAACATTGCCAAATAACTGGGATGTTGGGCGATGTTTTCTGGTGAGCCAGAGCAGCAAATATGATGCTGTAAGCAAATGACTTCATCAGTTTTCGCCATCACTAAGTGTAAATCATGGGAAACCATTAATACCGCACAGCCAAAACGATTACGTAAGGTATGGATAAGATCGTATAAATCGATTTGTCCTTGAACATCCACCCCTTGAGCCGGCTCATCTAATACCAATAAATCCGGTTGTTGTAACAGTGCTCTCGCCAGTAATACGCGCTGTGTTTCACCGCCGGATAGCTTATGCATATCATGCTGTTGTAAATGTTCACCACCGACTAAAGCTAGTGCTGCAGTTAATTGTTGCTGGGTAAAGCGCCCAGCGAGGCGTAAGAAACGCTCGACGCTGAGTGGCAGAGTATCATTGAGTTTCAGTTTTTGTGGTACGTAGCCGATACGAACTCCAGCTTGGCGAATCATTTTGCCTGAGCTGATCTCTTGTAATCCCAAAATGACTTTGACCAGCGTCGACTTACCCGCGCCATTCGGGCCAATGAGGGTTGTGATCTTACCTTTAGTCAGAGTCAGTTGGATCTGGTCTAGTACGCGTCGCTGCTCAAAATTGACGCAAATTTGCTGCAATTCAATCAAATTAGCCATTAATAGAACTCATTTGCAAAATGGTTATGTTATAAAGTAACATTATGCTTCAGCAAAAGCCACTAACGGGAGTGCGATTACCATGTTACCGAGATTTATTGTTTTGACGGCGATTGTCTTATTCACGAAATCGGCCAGTGCCATTGAGGTGCTAACCAGCATTAAGCCGATACAGATGATCACTTATGAGTTGATGCTCGGTACTGGCACCCCGGATGTATTGTTGCCTGCGGGGGCATCGCCGCATGATTATGCGCTCCGTCCTTCAGATGTAAAGCGGATTCAGCAAGCCGATCTGGTGATTTGGTTTGGTCAAGACCTTGAACCGTTCATGAGTAAGTTGTTAGCCAATCAACCATCGGTACTGACATTAAGTCAAGTGCCTAACTTAGCTTTGCGTGAGTATGGGGCTCAAGATCACCATGATCACGCAGGGCATCAGCATGGCAGTCATGATCCACATTTTTGGCTAGGTATTCAGCCGGTTGCGCAGGTAGCCAGTGCGATAAGCGCGCAATTGATCGCACTGGATGCGACTAATCAATCAAAGTATCAAGCGAATTTGCAACGTTTTTTAGCTAGTTTAAGTGAGCGTGAGCAGGCCATTCGTGAGCAGCTAACACCAGTGATGAGCGTACCTTATTATGTGTTCCATGATGCTTATGGATATTTTGAGCAACATTTTACCCTTAATCAGCTCGGGCATTTTACGGTGAATCCAGAGCGTAAACCTGGTGCGAAAACCTTGATCGCAATCAAGCAGACTCTGAATGCCCAGTTAGCTAAATGTGTGTTTGCTGAGCCGCAGTTTGAACCCGCAATTATTGAAACAGTAGTCAGAGGTACCCCAGCAAAAATTGGCGTGTTAGATCCATTGGGCAGCTCGGTGCAATTAAAAGCGGGTAGCTATTTTGTGTTCCTCAATCAATTGGCGGATAGCTATTACCAATGTTTAGCTCAGCCTTGAGCTAATCATGAGAGGAAAAATTATTTAAATGCGGCTTAAGCCGCATTTTTTGATCCAAGCATGAAAAATTATACATTGCCCTGCCTTTCACACTGCATCTCGCTTAACGATTAGTTAGAATGCCTGAAAATTTGTACGCCTAATGGTATTCCACTCACGGGGACAAATTCTAACTGCTTGCTGACAGGGGAACGCGTGTTTCGCACATTTTTATACAGCTGCTGGCTGAGTCTTATCATTCCGTCACTAGGAGTGGCCAACAATAACCCGATGTCGGTTTTCTACCCTTTATCTATGCAGGAAAAAGGGACGGTGATAGTGGCGAAAAATCTGTATCTCGGCGACGACGGCGGAATATGGATCCATGATGTCCATGGCAAGGTGATGTTTTTTGATGGACAGAATATTTTGCCAGCGCGTGGTTCGGTATTACCCGAAACCTCAAAGCATATTATTTATGCCAAGCGCGCGTTGTGGACCTTTGAGCAACATCAACTGTTTCGCACCTATCCGGGAGGAGAGAAAGAGCCCATCTTAACCCTGCCCCCAGGTTCTCAAATTAATCAGATCGGCGTGTCAAATGGCATGATTTGGTTGAACGATAGCGCGAATTTTTATAGTTATGATATTGATAATGCAAGGCTTGATACTTTTTCTTTGCACCAGCTTTATTCGTTGAACAGCGCCAGCCAAGTAGTAATTAATGATGCGCAGTTTTTCGCCTCAAAATGGGCTTTAGCGACCAATGTCGGTGTTTATTTGTCGATGCCACAAGGCTTTAGCCATATCACGGACTCTGGTAAGTCGGCGATCCAAAAGCTCTATTTTTCTGAACAGCGGCGCGAGCTATTGGTTGGCTCTGCACATGGCGCATTGATCATCGATATTGAGCACTCGCGCTTATTGTCCAAACCAATCGGTGCTGCGGAAGTGTTGTCAATCGCTGAAACCGACACTGAGTATTGGATTGGTACTGAAAATGGTCTGTATCTTTACAGACTAGATAGCGGAAAAGTCACTCCACCTGAAACATATCGCAACGATGATTATGCACTATTGGGTAAGAAAATTTACTCAATGGTTAATGATTTACAAGGTGGTATGTGGATCGCGACTGATAAAGGTATGTTTTATTATTCATTATTGGCTCAGCAGCTGACGCGATATCCTGCGCAAAGCTTATCCAGTGATGGTAGTCGGGTCCAAATCAGTAAAATTAAGTCGTTCAACACGCAGGGAGATTATTTAGCGATAACCCAACAAGGCCTATATCGATTTAACTTTACTGGCGAATTTCGTAAAAACTTGATTTATCCCGGTCAAGTCAATGATTTCGTTATTGCTGGAGATGACGTCTGGATTGCTACTGAGCAAGGGCTGGTGAGCTACAATCTTGCACAGCGCCAGATCAACGCTCCGTCATTGCCGGTGTCATTGCTGCACAATTCGGTTAAACGGCTCACCGTCGATGGTGATGGTCGGCTTTGGGGAGCCAGCCATGAGCAGCTTTGGTCTTATTTGCCGAGCGAACAAAGCGAGACCAATTATGGGATGGAGTGGATGGTGAAAGGATTATCACCCGCGAAGATCACCGTACTTGCCGCCGTTGAACAAGGCATAGTGATTGGTACCGAACATGGTGCTTACACTTTGTTTGATAAACAGATCCGCTTTGATTTCTCCAGTCATCGCTATGGTGAAATAGTACAAGTTGTGGAAGATAACACTGGTCATATTTGGCTGGTCGGGGCTTATGGTGTCTTTCAGTGGCAGAACCATCAACCGCCGGCAATTGCAGTTGAGTTAGTTGAAGAGAATATTCAGCCGCGCTGTATTGCTCAGTCAGCTCAGGGGATGTGGCTCATTTCATCGCAGGGAATCAGTCTCTATTCGCATCAAGCTCAACTCAGTAAACACTTTGCTGCGCCTTATGGCTTGATCAGCAATGAGTTTATATTAGATGCTTGTGCGGTCGGTGAAGTGTTGGATAGTTCCTTTCTTATCATGGGATCGCAATTTGGTGTGGTGCAAGCTAATACCCAAGCACTAGCGGTCTCTAATTTGCCCAATATTCAGATCATGTTTAGTCAAGTGAGTGTGAATCATCAGCCGAAACTATTGGGTTATCAGCCGGATGGTCTGTTGCAAATTGCCTATGATGATGCGATTAGTTTTCAGTTTGGGGCCTTGTCATCGTTACGTAATCCATCGTTGGAATATAAGCTCAATGATGAGCGAGAATGGCAGCGGTTTGACTGGGCTCAGCTCAATTTTGATCGACTACTGCCCGGCGAATATCGTTTAAAAGTGCGTAGCGCAAATCCAACCCACCAAGATCAAACCCCGGCTATATTCGATTTTGAGGTTCTCCCTCCTTGGTATCTGAGCCCTGCCGCTATCATTGGTTATGTGATGCTATTGGGTGGTGGTTTGTCTTTAATGCTAAGTTGGCGAACTCGAGTCATTGTTGAGGCAAATCGACAGCTAAAAAACCAAGTCGAGCTTAAAACCAGTCAATTGCATCATCAAACTAAAATTGTACAGAGCAGTAATCAGCAATTACGAAAGTTACTGCAAGTACATCACAATTTGTTTGGCAAAGTATTTGAGAGTATTGATCCCGCATTACGCCATCTTTCCTCTTATGCCAAAGTGCGTGGGTGGAATGAGTTCGAGTTGCCGTTTAATAAAGTTAAACAAGAATTAACCCAATTGCATTTCATGCATCGAGGCGAAACCCCAGAGAGTCAACGCCACGATTTAAATTTATTGATGGAATCGGCCTTAAAAAGTTGGCAGGAAGAATACAACAAAGCAGAAATCCAGTTGGTGTACCGTGGTGAAGTCTGTCTTATCGAAATTCGCCAATTTAACCTCGATATACTGTTTAATGTCGTGTTCACCGATGCGATTCGACGGCTTGCTAAACAGCAACAGTTATCTATCCAACTTGAGCAGAGAGATTCACAAGGCGTGCTGATTTTTTCAGATCACGGATCAGTGATTGATAACTTCAGTGCCATTCCCGTTTCATTCAACGGTGCGTGTACTTATTCGGTGCAAGAGTTAGTACAGCATAGTGGTGGGGAATTACGGATTTTACGCTTCGACAAGCGTAATGTTCTCGAGTTAGCGTGGCCGCTGGCCGCATTACCCGTCACTCAGCCATTTAAGGCGCAAGCGTTATCCATCGTTGATCACATTGTGCTTGATGATGGGGAAAAAAAGTGGCTGCGCAAAGTCAATCAGTTAATTGAGCACAATTATAGTGATTCTGATTTCACCACCTCTAGGGCGGCACAATTACTGTTTGTCTCCGAGCGTAGTTTGCAGCGCCGTTTTAAAGCCGCAACCGGTAAAACCTTTAAAGAATCGCTCAATCAAATGCGTTTAGAGAAGGCGTGCCAGAGTTTATTGTGTGGTGCCAGAATTGCTCAAGTTGCCTTTGATTGTGGATTTAATGACCCTTCTTATTTTAGTCAGCGTTTTAAGCACCATTTTGGTTTATCACCGAGCCAATTTATCGAGGATCAAGAGGGTAGATAATGGTAATGCGGTGCGCCTAGTTGATATAACGTAGTAGGGGAGATTGAGTGCTGAAAAAAATATCGTGGTATAGCCGGGGGGACTATACCACGGGTGCCAACGACACCTTCGCTTGCTGCCGGAGTAATATGGCACAGCCATATCACCTCTGGAATTCTTGTTGCTAGGAGGGATATCCTTTCAACCCGCTCACTATAATTCCAGTGACTTATTTTTCTTATAAAATTTACGCCAGCTTGATATAGAAAAACGACAGAAAATAGCACTAAGGTTTAACTTGTTGATTATTGAGAATTAATTATTTAGTTTGGTTTTGATTGGGTCGTTTTAGATTTCGCTAGGAATGTGGTTAAGTCGCTTTTTAACGTTTTTGACGAAGTTATTTTGACGAAAATAACGCTGGTGATTAATTCGGCAAACATTGTTTTCACGCAAAAAAATCATCTATTCACTGTGTTAATCTTTCTGATATTAATGCTAATGTTTCTTATTAATACTTCCTTTTAAGGTTGCGATCATGAAATTATCACAGATGAAAGCGGGCGAGCGTGGTGTGATTCTCGCATTAGAAGGGCTTTCTGACTCGGTCAGAAAGAAGCTCATGGTGATGGGCGTGCTGCCTAATACGTCAGTGATCCTGATCCGACGTGCTCCGATGGGCGACCCGTTGCAAGTAGAAGTGCGCGGTGTGTCGATTGCTTTGCGTGAAAATATTGCGGCGCAGATCCAAGTGGAGTCAATTCAATGAACTATCAGATACTCACGGTCGGTAACCCGAACAGCGGTAAAACTACACTCTTTAATGGATTAACCGGGGCTAAACAGCAGGTTGGTAACTGGAGTGGCGTGACGGTTGAGAAAAAAACTGGCAGTTTTTCTCATGCAGGGGATGAGTTTTCATTAACCGATTTACCCGGCATTTATGCTTTAGATAGTGGTAATGATAGCAACAGTATTGATGAATCGATCGCTTCGCGCGCGGTACTTACCCATCCAGCGGATGTGATTATCAATGTGGTCGATGCCACTTGTCTTGAGCGTAGCCTATATATGACGCTGCAGCTGCGTGAATTGCAGCGCCCAATGATCGTCGTGCTCAATAAAATGGATGCGCTGAAACGTGAGCGAGTGCATCTTGATTTAAAACAGTTGGAAGCTTTCTTGGGCTGCCCAGTTGTGGCACTTTCTGCTAATAGCCAGCCGCAGGTGCGTCGTTTTAAAGAGAAACTGCATAAGCTAGTAGTGCAGGGGATTGCGCTCAAGCCGCTGGAACTCAATTATGGTGATCAATTTGAGCCATTGATTGGTCAATTAGCCGATCAGTTTCATGAGCAGACCGTATCGGCCCGCGCCTTGGCCATTCGAGCGCTTGAAAATGACCTGTTAGTGATCAATCAATTGCCTCCGGCGGCTCGCCACCAAGTACAGCAACTGCAACATCAATGCTCAGTGGATATCGATTTGCTGGTGGCAAACACTCGTTATACTTATCTGCATGAACTTTGTATTTATGCACGCCGCAGCGAAGGTAAGCTCAGCCATCGATTCACTGAAAAAGCCGATCGAGTGATCCTTAATAAATGGATTGGTATCCCATTCTTTTTTGCCGTGATGTACCTGATGTTTATGTTTGCGATCAATATTGGTAGCGCCTTTATTGACTTTTTCGACATCGGCGTTGGGGCATTATTGGTCGAGGGTGGACACTACTTGCTGGATGAACATCTGCCAGTTTGGTTGGTGACCTTGATTGCGGATGGGGTCGGTGGTGGGATCCAGACCGTGGCCACATTTATCCCTGTGATTGCCTGCTTATATTTATTCTTAGCAGTGTTAGAAAGCTCGGGTTATATGTCGCGCGCCGCTTTTGTGCTGGATAAAGTGATGCAGAAAATTGGTCTGCCGGGCAAAGCTTTTGTGCCACTGGTGCTCGGTTTTGGCTGTAACGTGCCATCGATTATGGCCACACGAACGCTGGATCAAGAGCGTGAGCGTAAGCTAGCGGCCTCGATGGCACCCTTTATGTCTTGTGGTGCGCGTCTACCGGTTTATGCGTTGTTTGCGGCGGCATTTTTCCCACAAAGTGGCCAAAATGTGGTGTTTGCTCTGTATTTATTAGGCATTGTGGCGGCAGTCTTGACCGGCTTGGTGCTGAAAAAGACTCTATATCCAGGGGCAAGTGAAAGCTTAATCATGGAGATGCCAGATTATGAAATTCCGACCCTACAAAACGTCGTCATCAAAACTTGGCAGAAGCTGAAACGTTTTGTATTGG
Organism: Vibrio chanodichtyis; assembly: GCF_028863985.1. Lineage (NCBI taxonomy): Bacteria > Pseudomonadati > Pseudomonadota > Gammaproteobacteria > Vibrionales > Vibrionaceae > Vibrio > Vibrio chanodichtyis. Next base: position 158,808 of record NZ_JARBFT010000004.1, read on the forward strand.
GTGCAGGCAAAACCATCGTGGTGGTGGTCACTATCTTAAGTTTCTTAAACTCGGTGGGCACTGATGGTTCATTTGGTAATGAAGATACAGATAAATCGGTATTGTCTAAAGTAGCCCATGTGGTGACGCCGGTATTTTCTCCGATGGGCATCACACAGGAAAACTGGCCAGCAACCGTTGGCATTATTACCGGTATTTTTGCTAAAGAAGCAGTGGTGGGAACTTTAAATAGCTTGTACACCACAAATGCCGATGATGATGAAGAAGATGTGGAATATGATCTGCGAGCCAGTTTGCAGGAAGCGCTAATGTCGATCCCTGACAACCTTGCCGCCTTGAGCTTTAGTGATCCGCTTGGGATTGAGGTTGGTGATTTAACCGATAGCGATGCGGTGGCTGAAGAGCAAGAAGTGGATGCCTCTATCTTTGGCAACTTACACACTTATTTTTCGAATGGGCATGTAGCATTTGCTTATCTGATTTTTATCCTGCTGTATACCCCTTGTGTCGCGGCGATGGGGGCTTATGTGCGCGAGTTTGGTGCTGCCTATGCACGTTTTATTGCGCTCTGGACGATGGGCCTCGCGTATGGTTCAGCGGTGTTGTACTACCAAATTACCCATATTAGCCAGCACCCTTGGTACAGTTTAGCTTGGATTGGTGGGATCATGGTGTTTGCAGCTATCACCTATTGGGGATTAAAGCAAAGCGGACGTAAGCAAAAAATGGTTGAGGTACCCGCTGCGTGATTTTGAACGAGCTTAAAGAGGCGATTGAGCAGCAGCATGGCATCACTCGTCAACAATTAGCCCAGCGGTTTGCGCTGAGTGAAGATGGGGTTGAGGCGATGCTCGCGGTATGGATTAAGAAAGGAGTGCTCTCTCGCCAGCAATACACTAACGCGCAAGATGCGGTGGTGCGGGTGCGTTATGTACTGAATCGTCGCTGTGATCTTGCGGTGAGCGTGACCATGTAGTCATAGTCCGCACTTACACGTTTACTAAAAGCCGCATAATGCGGCTTTTTTATGCTCGAAAGGATTTACGTTCGAAAGGGTTTATGCTCGAAAAGAAGTGATTTAAATCGATTTTACGCGGGCTTAAAGAGTGAATGTGAACTCAGGGTTGTGCGGAGTGTATTGAGCAGATCTTGCTGCTCAAAGGGGGAGCGTAACTGACCTGAGGTTCTGCCCCACACAGGGCCCGGCCACGCAATATCGCGAGTAAAGCGCGCGATATGGTGAATGTGTAGCTGCGGCACCATATTGCCCAGCGCGCCTAAGTTCAGCTTGTCTGGATTAAATAGGTGTTCTAGCGTTTGACAGACGATTTGTGATTCAAGCAAAAATTGCTGCTGCTCTTGCATTGGTAAATGATGCAATTCGCGCAGATTGGCACGCTGTGGGACTAAAATAATCCAAGGTACCGCAGCATCTTTATGTAATAGGGCGATGCAGAGCGGAAAATGGCCGATCACATCGGTATCTTTTTGCAGTTGTGAATGCAGTTCAAAGTGCAGCATGTGATGCCTCTTAAGCACAATAAGTGGTGATGTTTTATTAATCCAGTCAGTCATAAAATAAAGGTTGGCGAAGTGCCAACCTTTATTATGCAAGACGATTACATTCTTTCTAGCGTCTCAATTCCGAGTAACGCAAGACCTTGTTTGATGGTTTTTGCGGTCAGTGCAGCGAGTTGCAAGCGGCTCTGTTTCACGCTCTCTTGCTCTGCCACTAAAATTGGGCAAGCTTCGTAGAAGCTAGAGAACAGGCCGGCTAACTCAAACAGATAGCTACACATTAGGTGTGGTTGACCTTCACGAGCGACCGCTTGGACCGCTTCTTCAAACTGCAGCAGTTTGGCCGCTAGGGTCTTCTCTTTTTCTTCAGTAATTTGAATATGACCAGTCAACTGGTTCATCTCAATTCCCGCTTTGGCAAAAATCGATGCGACGCGAGTATAGGCATATTGCATATAAGGCGCGGTGTTGCCCTCAAAGGCCAACATGTTATCCCAATCAAACACATAATCGGTGGTGCGGTGTTTGGACAGATCCGCGTATTTGACCGCAGCCATCGCTACTGTGTTGGCGATGTTGGCTTTTTCTTCGGCAGACAGGGTCGGATTTTTTGACTCAATTAATGTGCTAGCACGTTCTTGAGCTTCATCCAGCAAATCCGCTAAACGCACCGTTCCGCCAGCACGAGTTTTAAATGGGCGACCATCTTTACCGAGCATCATGCCAAAAGCATGGTGTTCTAAGCTCACTTGCTCAGGGATATAACCTGCCTTGCGCACAATGGTCCAAGCTTGCATCAAATGTTGATGTTGGCGTGAGTCAATGAAGTACAGTACGCGATCCGCACCAAGAGTCTCATAGCGGTATTTAGCACACGCAATATCAGTGGTGGTGTAGAGGAAGCCACCATCGCGTTTTTGGATGATCACGCCCATGGCTTCGCCGTCTTTATTCTTGAACTCATCCAAGAACACCACTTGTGCACCATCATCTTCAACCGCTAAGCCTTTGGCTTGCAGGTCGCTGACAATCTGCGCCAGCATGTCATTGTACATGCTCTCACCCATTACATTATCACGGGTCAGCGATACATTGAGGCGATCATAGTTACGCTGGTTTTGGATCATGGTGACATCGACCAATTTTTTCCACATTGCGAGGCAGAAGGGATCGCCGCCTTGCAGTTTTACCACATAATTACGTGCCGTTTCGGCAAACTGCGGATCTTCATCATACAGCTGTTTTGATTCACGGTAGAACGCTTCCAGATCGGCCAGTTCCATTGACACTTCGCCAGAGGCTTGCTGTACCCGCTCAAGGTTAGCGATCAACATACCAAATTGCGTGCCCCAGTCTCCGATGTGGTTAGCGCGGATCACATTATGGCCCAAGAACTCCAACGTGCGCACCACTGCATCACCAATAATGGTGGAACGCAAATGGCCGACATGCATCTCTTTGGCAACGTTAGGCGCTGAGTAATCGGCAACGATGGTTTGGGGGGTATCTTGGGCGACACCTAGGCGTTCATCGGCGAGTGCCGCTTCGGCTTGAGCGGCCAAAAAGGTTTCGCTCAGGAAAATATTGATAAAACCCGGGCCCGCGATTTCAGTTTTGCTGGCGATACCGTCAAGATTCAGAACATCCAACACTTTTTGTGCAAACTCACGAGGATTGCAGCCTAGTTGCTTCGCGGCACCCATGATGCCATTGGCTTGGTAGTCACCAAATTGGACTTTCGCCGATTGACGAACGAGTGCTGGAGTGCCAGCGGGTGCGCCTGCGGCTTCAATAGCCTGAGAAACTCTCTGATTGATCAGTGCTTGGATATTCACACGTTTGCCCTTCAATTCAAGGAAATAGAGATGGAATGCCGTCATGTGGAGAGTGAGGCATATCACAATAATATGGTTTAATTGGTCGTTATGATAACAATATTCAGCCTGAGCACCTAGGGTGAAGCATAGGAAATTTTCACCTTTTGCTGTCAATCTTGCTAGTATCGCGCGCAAACTGGCATTTTAAGGTGAACCAATGCAACCACAACTTTATGAGACAGGGCTGGCTCCAGAGCAACTGCTCGAAAAACTGGGCTTATTTATGGCTAAAATTGAGCAATTGCTTGATCTTTTAGGCTTAGATCTGCGTGAACATCAGCTAGACCATATTGCACTGCGAATTAATGATCCTGCATTGGCACAAGCGGCGCATCTAGCCTGGTTAGGCTATGGCCAACAAATCTCGTGTGCGCAGATTAACGGTCGGCCGATCATCGTGATTCGTTTTGATCAACCGTTGTCGGTTAGCCACTGGCAAATTGAGTGCTTAGAATTGCCTTATCCGGCGTTAGGAAAAACCTATCCCGTGCAGAGTTGGGAGCATGTTGAATTTGTGATCCCTGCGTCATCTTCAAGTGCGGCAGAGTTTTGTATTGAGCTGCAGCAGCGATATCCGGCGTTGGCGGCAAAATGGGATTTTCTCCATGAGCTTGGAGTTCAAGTTAAATTATCCAGTCCGCAGGGGGAGGGGGAGCGCTTAGCCAATCCTACGCTGGCTTTTCAATGGCAAGGGGTGTGCGTTAAGCTCCACCCCCACGCCTTAGCGACGATTGTCGCTAGTGAAGTAGCCAATTAAGCTAACCCACATCATAAGCTTTAGTGCGCTGTTGGAATTGCTCAACTGAGGTGATGGCTTGACCTAGTTGCCAAGCAGACTGCGCGTGATGCGCTTGGCCTTGGCTGTGCATGATCAAGCGGTGCGCTGTGCGGGGTTTCAATTGATTGACCACAAAGCGGATCATATCGGCGCGGCTGAGTGTTTTTAGCTCCTGCAACACTTGCTCTCGTTGATCAAAGCTCAGATCTTGATTGCCAATCGCGACCCAGAGCCGTTGGGCTCGCACTCTTAGTGTTGGATCGGGTGCGACAATTTGGTTCCATAAGCCCCGTTTACTGCTATGCCATTGATATTCGTTTAACTCAAGTAACACGAGGTACAGCGCATTTAAAAACTCATCAATCGCACGGATTAATTCACTCGGTGGGGCGAAAGGTGACTGCACATACATAATTAAGCCCGGATGGCGATTTAACGGCATATTACCGGTACCGACCATATAACCTAATTGCTGTTTGGTGCGAATTTCATCAAAAAATGCGGCTGACATTAAATGATTGGCTAACGAATATAAGGCAATATTACGTGGACTTACCTCGGTTGATTGGTAATAAACCACAATCGCAGAATCATCTTGTTGGCAATCAACTTCGCGCTGAAAGGTTCCATGCTTGCCAAGCATTACCAGAGGGCGCAGTGCGGTTTGGTAAGTTTGACCTTGCACACGCAGTGCCTGTTTAAGCACGCTGGCCATTTGATGCGCTTGATCGGCGGGCCAGTCACCATAGACCAACATTTCAATATGCAGTTGTGCCAAAATCGCTTCGACAAAACTGGCCAGCTCTTCGACATGCACCGTTTCAATCGCGGCCAGTAAGTCAGCATAGGGCGGATTATTCGGTTGCAGCAGTCCGCTTAGCGCATTAAATAGCTGTGATATCGGTTTGTCGTGCGCCGCATTACGCCAGTGACGGGTCAACTGCTGTTTGATGGTATTAAAGCGTTGAGGCTGAAAATCACGCTCAGCAAATTTATTGAGGATCAGCGCCATCAGTTGTGGCAATTTTTGACTAAAACCAGACAGCGTCAAGGTTACCCCACCCTGATGAGCGTACAGGTTATAGCTCATGCCGGCGATTTCGGCTTGATAGGTCTGTTTGGCTAAAGTGTCTAAAAACATCTCAACACATAAGCGGGTCATGGCAATATTGCGACAACTGGCCACCGCATGTGGGCTATCAATCGCGATGTAAATAACCCCTTTCGGGACTCTAAATTCGGTATCTTGTTGGTGCCAAAGTTTAAAGCCCGGCAAATCTTGCAGCACTTGGGGGCACGCAGTGATTTGTTTGAGGTCTGCTGGATTAAGCTCATCGCAGATGAACGGGTTTGGTTCGGGCAATTTGAGTGGCAAATCTAAGGGGTTGCGGAAACGACGCAATTGTTCGGTACTGAATGGTGTGACCGAATAAGGGGTGAAGTACCACTGAGCAATCTGATCATAATGGCCTCCTTTGGCAATTAAGGTAGCACGCAGATTTTCTGGGCAGAGATGGCTTAAAATCTCTTCCAACTGTGCTTGCTCAAAACCCATCATCATATAGTCGCCATAAATGGTATCTTGCGCCGCATAATGCTGCATGTTGATCACTAAATGGCTGGCCATATCCAGTGGTCGCTGAGTTTCTTGGAAGCGAAAGGCTGACTCTAGCACCGCACGTTTTTCTTGATAACGCCAAGCTTGTAGCCCTTGGCTGGCAATTAAATCCAGCGTTTGGAATACGCTTTGGATGATCTCATCCACATGCTCTAATCCTTGTGGGGTGAGCAAGCAACTGATCGCGAACTCGCGGTAGTCACGGCCACTGATCCCACCACCCGCAGAGAGGCTAGTGATCCAACCTTGCTCTTTGAGCGCTTGCAGCAGGCTGCCTTGACTTTCATCACCGATCAAATGGGCTAAGTAAGAGAGCGGCTTGTTACGATAGTCATTTGCCGTGCTTGGCAGTACAAAGGCTAAGATCAGCTTACGGAGCTCTTTGATTGGCTCAACCTGAATCAAAATGCCGGTGTGTTCTCGCTCAACAAAAGGTGGCAATGGCTTAAGCTTGCGCGCTGGGCTTGGAATGTGGGCAAAATAGTTTTCCGCCCACAGTGTCAACTGCTCAATGCTTTGTGGACCAGTTAAAACCAGCGTCATTAATTTGGCTGAATAGTGATTTTGATAGAAATCCAGCAGTTCATCACGAATGGAACTTTGATCACCATCACTAAGGGTTTGCGCGTTGCCGACCGAAAATTGGCTGAACGGATGACGCGGATTTATGGTTTCTTTTTGTACTTGATACAGGCGACGTGATTCATCTTTCAGTTTGAGTTTATATTCTGAATCGACTGCTTGTCGCTCCTTATCTAAAGCCTCAGGATTAAACAATGGTGCGATAAAAAATTGGCTGAAACGGTCGAGGGCTTTCGTAAAAATGTTGGGTGCAATATCAAAGAAAAAACAGGTGTGTTCAGTACCCGTCCAAGCATTATTCGAACCGCCATGTTGAGTAATGAAATGTTGAAATTCACCTACTTTCGGGTATTTTTCGGTACCCAAAAACAGCATGTGTTCGAGATAGTGTGCTAAGCCTTGCCGTTCGATTGGGTCATCAAAATGACCCACATTGACTGCCAGAGCCGCGGCACATTTGCTGGCATTTGGACTGTGGATCAGCAGTGTACGTAACCCATTGTTTAAGGTGATATAACGGTACTGATTGGTATCATTAGGGCTGATATGCACAGTATTTCTCCGGATTGATAGCGGCAATCGCAAATCATGTCGATATCTTGAGGATGGTAGCAGTCAGTTTAGTCGGTCGTGGAGCTTTTTTATAGACTGTTAACGAAGTCGAGGTCTTTAGTTTGACTGCTGTTATAATCACAAAAATTGAGCAGCCATAGACTGCATAGCTTAGGTAGTGTACATGAAGATTTATATTATGCGTCATGGTGAGGCGCAGCAGTTTGCGGCCAGTGATGCACAGCGATCATTAACCAAACGTGGGTGTGATGAGTCCGCTGCCGTGGCAAGCGCCAGTGTTAGTCAACAGGGAGTGAGTGGTTTTGATCTGGTGTTGGTGAGCCCTTACCTGCGAGCGCAACAAACGTGGCAAGTACTGACGGAGCATTTTTCGGCCGCAAAAGTGCAAACCTGTGATGAGATCACCCCTTATGGACAGTCAGATCGGGTATTCGATTACTTAGCTGCCTTGATTGATATCGAACAGTTGCAGTCAGTGCTATTGGTTTCGCATTTGCCTCTAGTTGGCTATTTGGTGGCTGAATTGGTCGATGAGATGATCCCCCCCATGTTTCCAACCTCGGGGATGATGTGTATTGATTACGATCCGCTGACCCAGACCGGGCAGGTATTATGGAATATCTATCCTTAATTTGCGCCAATCCACCCGGTGTGATTGAGTGAAAAAGAGCGTCTTAGTTGGCGCTTTTTTAATGTCCTGTTTTTAACGATCTGTTTTAAAACAATTAATGGTGATATTTGGTTTGTCATAAAATTGACGTATGTTATGGACTGAAAATTGCATTCAGTAGTACCATTCATACGGTGTGCCAATAATAATCTTCCGTTTAACCTTTCAGTGACAGCCAGAAATTTATGAAATTTACTCTGCCATTTGCGGACAAATTACCTGCTATTCCACAGCGCAGCATACCCGCGATCGGTGCTCCGGTTATGGTGCTGGCGGCATTGGCGATGGTTGTGCTGCCTATCCCAGCCTTTCTGCTGGATTTATTCTTTACCTTCAACATTGCTCTCTCACTCATCGTGCTGTTGGTGACGGTCTATACTCGACGTCCACTGGATTTTGCTGCATTTCCGACGGTTTTGCTGATCGCGACACTACTGCGCTTGGCGCTCAACGTCGCCTCGACACGAGTGGTGTTACTGTATGGTCATGAAGGGCCTGGCGCAGCGGGTAATGTGATTGAGGCCTTTGGTAATGTGGTGATCGGTGGTAACTACGCAGTTGGTTTAGTAGTGTTTTTGATCCTGATGATCATCAACTTTATGGTGGTGACCAAAGGTGCAGGACGAATTTCAGAAGTAAGTGCTCGCTTTACCTTGGATGCATTGCCCGGTAAGCAGATGGCGATTGATGCTGACTTAAACGCAGGGTTAATTGATCAGGAGCAAGCGCGCCTGCGACGTTTCGAAGTGACCAAAGAGGCCGATTTTTACGGCTCAATGGATGGTGCGTCAAAATTTGTTAAAGGTGATGCGATTGCCGGTATTTTGATCCTGTTCCTGAATATTATCGGTGGCCTTAGTATTGGCATGATCCAGTATGGTCTTAGTTTCAAAGAAGCGATTGAAATCTACACCTTACTAACGATTGGTGATGGCCTCGTAGCACAAATTCCATCACTGCTGTTGTCAATTGGCGCAGCAATGATGGTTACTCGTCAAAATACCGATGAAGATATGGGCCAACAGCTCATTTTTCAGTTATTTGATAATCCGAAAGCGTTAACTATTACTGCAGGTATTCTGGGGGTTATGGGGATTGTCCCTGGCATGCCACATTTTGCTTTCTTATTGTTAGCACTCTTAGCCGGTGGCGTAGCATATTGGTTACAGCGCAAACAGAAAACCAAAACAGAAGATAAACACCTGCCCGCCAAGAGACATCTTGATGCACCAACCCAACGTGAACTCTCTTGGGATGATGTGCAGCCGGTTGATGTGATCGGCTTGGAAGTAGGTTATCGGCTGATCCCATTGGTCGATAAAGATCAAGGTGGCGAGTTATTGGAACGTGTTAAAGGGGTACGCAAAAAACTGTCGCAAGATTTTGGTTTTTTGATCCCATCGGTACATATTCGTGACAACTTAGAATTGACGCCCAATAGTTACCGCATCACCTTAATGGGCGTTGCAGTGGGAGAGGCCGAAATCCGCCCTGACCAAGAACTGGCGATTAACCCCGGTCAGGTGTATGGCATGATCGATGGTGAGGCCACCCGTGACCCTGCGTTTGGTTTGGATGCGGTGTGGATCCGTGAAGAGCAGCGCGAGCACGCGCAAGCGCTGGGTTACACTGTCGTCGATTCATCAACGGTACTTGCCACTCATCTTAGCCAACTATTGACCAATAACGCGGCGCAGTTAATTGGCTACGAAGAAGTACAAAATCTGCTGGAAATGCTCTCTCGCTCAGCGCCTAAATTGGTGGAAAATTTTGTGCCGGATCAACTGTCGCTCGGAGTGGTGGTTAAAGTGTTGCAAAATCTGCTGCATGAGGCGATCCCCATTCGTGATATTCGAACGATTATCCAAACACTTTCTGAATACGCCAGTAAGAGTCAAGAACCTGACATTTTGACCGCGGCAGTGCGTATCGCGCTAAAACGGTTGATTGTCCAAGAAATCAATGGGGTAGAGCTTGAATTACCGGTGATAACCCTCGTTCCAGAGCTGGAACAAATTTTGCATCAGACTATGCAAGCTTCAGGTGGGGAATCGGCGGGGATTGAGCCTGGATTAGCTGAACGACTGCAAATGGCGCTTAGCCATGCAACTCAAGAGCAGGAGTTGAAAGGAGAGCCTGCAGTATTGCTGACCTCTGGTGTGTTGCGTTCAACACTGGCGAAATTTGTGAAAAATACCATTCCAAATCTTCGCGTACTCTCTTATCAAGAGATCCCCGATGAGAAACAAATTCGAATTGTGCAGGCTGTGGGAAATTAATCGTCGGCACATTGTTTAAAGACGGAAATCTGCTTTGAAAATAAAACGATTTTTTGCCAAAGATATGAAAACCGCGCTGCTGCAGATCAAAGAAGAGCTGGGTGTGGATGCGGTGATCATGTCCAATAAAAAAGTCGCAGGTGGCGTCGAAATTGTGGCGGCCGTTGATGGTGATACCGCGCCTGCGCCTGCTCAACTTTACAGCTCGCAGCCTCGACCTGCGTATAACCAAGTTTCACCCTCGATCGCGGCGACCAAAAATCGAGAATTAGCCGATGATCGGGTCAGTCTACAGTCGAGCGCCGATAATGGTCGTTCGATGACACGTCGTTTTGCCAATATGCTTAAGCAATACAGCCAAGGTGCCAGCGATGAGCCAGCGCACCGTGCCGAAAATGAAGATTCACTTTCAGCTTTGCTCAAACGTCAGTCAGACAATCGTGCACCGCAGGCAAGACGTTTAACCGATCGCCAACGTCCAGAGTCTGCGCTCAGTCAATTATTGCAAGATGATACTAGTACTCGCCATAAGCCACGTCTCGATCCGACACGTTATGATCGCAATACCGCTCCGGAGCCGAGCGTAGCCGCCAGTGAACTAGAGTCGATGCGTGAAGAGATGAACTCGATCCGTCGCCTGCTTGAGCATCAAGTTTCCGGATTAATGTGGCAAGAAGTAGAGCGCCGTGAACCGCTACGCGCGATGTTAATCAAGCGCTTAGAGCGGATGGGAGTCTCGTTGGAAATGGCGGATCAACTAGCGTGTTATATTCCAGAAGATACCCCGCCGCCGAAAGCGTGGAAGGCGTTACTGGGTTTGGTCTCGGATCAAATTCCAGTTGTTAAACATGACATTCTCAAACGCGGTGGTGTGGTGGCTCTGCTTGGGCCGACTGGGGTGGGGAAAACCACCACCGTCGCCAAATTAGCGGCACGCGCTGCGATGGAATTTGGCTCAGACAATGTCGCATTGGTCACCACCGATACCTATCGGATCGGTGCTCATGAACAATTGTCGATTTATGGCCGAATTATGGGTTGTCCGGTAAGAGTTGCTAAAGATTCCAACGAGTTAGCCGATATTATTTATCAACTACGTAATCGACACTTAATTTTGGTCGATACTGCAGGGATGGGGCAGCGTGATGTTCGCTTATCCGAGCAGCTTGATACCTTAATGCAAGAAAGCGGAGAAATTATTCATAGCTACCTTGTATTACCTGCGACAGCACAGCGTAAAGTGCTGCAAGAAACCATAGAGCATTTCAGAAGGATACCGCTTTCTGGGTGCATTATGACCAAACTCGATGAGTGCCTCAGTTTAGGGGAATTTGTCAGTGTCGTTGTACAAAATGCGTTGCCCGTTGCATATATCGCAAATGGACAACGAGTGCCCGAAGATATTGTAATCGCACAACCCAAATACATGGTCGTAAAGGCAAACGAATTGCTAGAGAAGTCGACTGAAGATGAACCTCATTACTGGACCAGTGATGCAGAGAGATTCTAGGTGGCGGACAGGTATGACAAATAAAATGATATATGACCAAGCAAGCGGCCTACGCCGTTTAACACAACCCTCGGTGACGAAAGTGATTGCCGTCACCGGTGGTAAAGGTGGTGTAGGAAAATCGAATGTCACCCTAGGCATGGCTATTTGCATGGCCAAACAAGGCAAAAAAGTGATGGTGCTCGACGCCGACTTAGGCTTAGCCAATATTGACGTCATGCTCGGGATCCGACCTAAACGTAACTTAGGCCATGTTCTTGCCGGTGAATGTGAACTTAAAGATGCGATCGTTGATGGTCCGCATGGTATTCGCATCATCCCTGCGACATCGGGTACTCAATCGATGACCGAATTGTCTCATGCGCAGCATGTTGGATTAATCCGTGCTTTTGGTTCGCTAGAAGATGAGATGGATATCCTGCTGATTGATACTGCGGCTGGCATTTCGGATATGGTGGTGAGCTTTTCACGTGCCGCACAAGATGTAGTGGTGGTGGTGTGTGATGAACCGACATCCATCACCGATGCTTATGCACTGATCAAACTGCTCAGTAAAGAGCATCAAGTACAACGGTTTAAAATCGTCGCCAACATGGTGAGAAGCTATCGAGAAGGCCGAGAATTGTTCGCTAAGTTAACCTTAGTCACAGAACGGTTTTTAAATGTGAGCTTAGAACTTGTCGCCTGCATCCCTCTCGACGACAATGTGCGGCAAGCGGTTAAACGGCAAAAGATCGTAGTGGATGCGTATCCTCGTTCGCCTGCGGCGCTGGCGATAAGCTCATTGGCAAGCAAAGCGTTAACTTGGCCGATACCTCGTACCCCAAGTGGACACTTAGAGTTTTTCGTAGAACGCTTACTTAATCGGCCTGACATTATTGTAGGGGAGCCTTTTGGTGAATAAAGCGCTTACATACGATCAATACGGAAATCTAAATAGTCAGCAGCTATTTATTGAGAAGTATTCGGTATTGGTTAAGCGTATCGCCCATCATTTAATTGGTCGTTTACCTCCGAGTGTGCTGATTGAAGACCTGATACAAGCAGGAATGGTTGGCTTACTTGAGGCACAAAAGAATTATGATGGAAGCAAAGGTGCCAGTTTTGAAACCTATGCTGGAATTCGGATCCGTGGGGCGATGCTCGACGATATCCGACGTGGTGACTGGGTTCCGCGATCGGTACATAAAAACAATCGGGAAATCAGTCAAGCGATAGCGGTGCTCGAAGGAGAGCTTAATCGTGATCCAACCGATGCCGAAGTGGCCAAATTTTTAGAGATGTCGCTAGAGCAGTATCACAGCGCACTGATGGACATTAATTGTTCACGGATTGTTGGGATAGAAGATCTCGGCATTTCGGATGATGCCATTTCACCGTTTGAAGAGGGAGATGAAAATTCTCCATTTCAGGGCGTTGCTGAACAATCTTTCCGCAAAGCACTGGTTGAATCAATAAAATCACTACCAGAGCGTGAAGCGTTAGTGCTTTCGCTCTATTATGATGAAGAACTAAATTTAAAAGAAATTGGTGAGGTACTTGGGGTTAGTGAATCTCGCGTTAGCCAAATACTCAGCCAAGCAATACAGCGACTAAGAACCAAGTTAAGTTCTTGGACTCGGAATGATTAAATATCACTGATTTCAAACTCAGTGGAGGCAATTTTGAATAAAAACATGAAGATCCTTATTGTTGATGACTTTTCAACAATGCGCCGAATCGTTAAAAACCTACTTCGAGATCTAGGATTCAACAATACGCAGGAAGCGGATGATGGCTTAACTGCATTGCCAATGCTCAAGAAAGGTGACTTTGACTTTGTCGTGACTGACTGGAACATGCCAGGAATGCAAGGCATTGATCTACTTAGAAACATTCGTGCTGACGAACAATTAAAGCACCTGCCTGTACTGATGATCACCGCAGAAGCGAAACGTGAGCAAATCATTGAAGCCGCTCAAGCTGGTGTCAATGGTTACATTGTAAAACCATTCACCGCAGCCACGCTGAAAGAGAAGCTAGAGAAAATTTTTGAGCGTTTATAAGGCGTTTACAGTAGCAAACAACGCTCTACCGACAGGCGTACAAGGCTGATTCAGGATGATTGCATTAGAACAGGCTAAACAACTCGTGCAACTTTTAGAACAGGGCCAGCAAGACGAAGCGAATCGCTTGCTGACCTATGTTTATGAGTCTGCGAGCAATCCTATGTTCAACGAGATAGGGATGTTGACACGGGATTTACATGAATCGTTGAAAAATTTTCATATTGATGAACGCTTCAATCAAATCGCGACCGATGAAATTCCGGACGCGCGGGAAAGATTGCACTACGTGATGCAGAAAACGGAAGTGGCAGCCAATAAAACGATGGATGCGGTAGATCGGTGTATGCCGATTGCTGACCAGTTACATGAAAGTTTGTTGCAGATCCGCCCGGAATGGAATCGTTTGATGAAGGGACAAATTGAACTGGTCAGTTTTAAATCACTGTGCCATCGAATTGATGACATGTTGTCACAAGTTGAAGGTGACAGTAGCCAGTTACGTGGAGAATTGACGGAAATTTTGCTGGCGCAAGATTTTCAGGATTTAACCGGACAGATCATCAAGCGCGTGATCAACTTAGTCAATGAAGTTGAAAGCCGTTTGATTGAGATCTTAATGGTATTTGGCGCCACACAACAAGAAGAGCCAGCCGATAAGCCGACCATAGCATCAACCGCCGTCGAGGGACCAATCATGAATCCTCATGAAAGAATTGATGCTGTCTCATCGCAAGACGAAGTTGACGATTTGTTATCGAGTCTTGGATTTTAGGGGTACCTATGAGCTACGAATTAGACGAAGACATTCTGCAGGACTTTCTGGTGGAAGCCGGCGAAATTTTGGAGTTGCTTTCCGAGCAACTGGTTGAACTGGAAAATAATCCTGAAGATCGCGATCTATTGAATGCCATATTCCGTGGTTTTCATACCGTAAAAGGTGGGGCTGGTTTCTTAGCATTATCCGAGCTGGTGGAGACCTGCCACGGTGCTGAAAACGTGTTTGACATCCTGCGTAATGGTCAGCGACACGTTTCTCCAAGTTTGATGGATACCATGCTCAAAGCATTGGATACCGTCAATGAGCAGTTCCGTGCGGTACAAGATGGCGAATCGCTGCAAAGCGCGGATCCAGCGTTGCTGGATGAACTGCACCGTTTAAGCAAACCAGCAAGCGATGATGAAACCGAATCACATGAGGTGGAACTCGCGGCAGAGCCGGTAGTCGAGGCTGTTGCTGAGGTCGTTGTCGAGACTGAAGCGATCATTGAGGCACCAGTGTCGAATAATGACAGCGTGGTTCATCAGGGCTCGATCGACGATATTACCGATGATGAGTTTGAAAAGCTGTTGGATGAGCTACACGGTAAAGGTAAAGCACCGGGAACGGAGCAAAATAACGCTGCGGTGCCGACTCCATCAGTCCCTCATGCTGATATCGGTGGCGATATCACCGATGACGAGTTCGAAAAATTACTGGATCAGTTGCATGGCGTGGGTAAAGGACCATCGATTGAATCTTTGGCTTCATCACCGGCCAGCGTCTCTACCCATACTGAAAAACCTGCTGCGGCAGCGAAGATCAGCATGGGTGGCGATGATTTAATGACTGATGATGAGTTTGAGCGACTGCTCGATGAGCTGCATGGTTCCGGTAAAGGACCGTCAGTCGAAGAGCTCGATATGGCAACGCGTTCTGTGGCGGAATCTGCCCACTCATCGACAGCTCAAACCTTGGTTAGTCAAGCTACAGATAAACCTAGTCCAGTTGTCGCGGCTCCAGTGGCTAAACCGATGACCGTGCAAAAACCTGCCGCAAAAGCACCCGTTGCTGCGCTAAAAGAGGCGGATGAGTCTCGTGAAGTTGCCGCAACCGGCGGGGCGAAAAAAGCCCAAGCTGAATCGACCGTTCGGGTTGATACCTCAACCCTCGATACCATTATGAATATGGTGGGTGAGTTAGTATTGGTGCGTAACCGTCTGCTGAGTCTTGGCCTGAACAGCAATGATGAAGAGATGTCAAAAGCGGTGGCCAACCTTGATGTTGTGACGGCTGATTTGCAAGGTGCGGTAATGAAAACCCGCATGCAGCCAATCAAAAAAGTGTTTGGACGTTTCCCCCGCGTGGTACGTGATTTAGCTCGTAGCCTAAATAAAGAAATTGATCTTGAGCTGCGTGGCGAAGATACCGATTTAGATAAAAATCTGGTTGAAGCTCTGGCTGATCCGCTCATTCACTTGGTGCGTAACTCGGTCGATCACGGTATTGAAATGCCCGATGAGCGTGCCAAAAATGGCAAAGCACGTACTGGTAAAGTGATCCTTTCTGCTTCTCAGGAAGGCGATCATATCGAATTGGCTATCGTGGATGATGGCGCGGGGATGGATCCGGATAAACTGCGTGCTATCGCGGTAAAACGAAGCGTGATGGATGAAGATGCAGCCGCGCGTTTAACCGATAAAGAGTGCTTCAATCTGATCTTTATGCCGGGCTTCTCAAGCAAGGAAAAAATCTCCGATATTTCAGGCCGTGGGGTTGGCATGGACGTGGTGAAAACCGCGATCAATACCCTGAATGGCTCGATCGATATTGATTCTAGCATTGGTAAAGGCACCAAAATTACCATCAAAGTGCCATTGACACTCGCCATCTTGCCGACCTTGATGGTTGGTGTCGCTGGCCATCCATTTGCCTTGCCTCTGGCGAGTGTTAATGAAATTTTCCATTTAGATCTGCGCCGGACCAACGTTGTTGATGGTCAACTGACCATCATTGTGCGCGAAAAATCAATTCCGCTATTCTATTTGCAAAACTGGCTTGCACCGAAACAAGGTAAAGCACAACTGCGCCAAGGTCATGGCCATGTGGTGATTGTCCAAATTGGTAGCCAGCGGATTGGTTTAGTGGTTGATACCTTAATCGGTCAAGAAGAAGTGGTGATCAAACCGCTTGATAAGCTGTTACAGGGGACTCCTGGTATGTCTGGAGCCACCATCACCAGTGATGGCCATATCGCGTTGATTTTGGATGTGCCGGATCTGCTTAAGCAGTATGCGGCGGCTTCTCGGATCTGATTAGCAGTATAACGATAAGGATAAACATGGCGATTAAAGTATTAGTGGTTGATGATTCGAGCTTTTTCCGTCGACGGGTGAGTGAAATCATCAACGCTGAATCGCGTTTAGAAGTCATTGATGTTGCTGTAAATGGCAAAGAAGCGGTCGAAAAGGCCGCTCGACTCAAGCCTGATGTGATCACGATGGATATTGAAATGCCGGTGATGGATGGTATTTCTGCGGTCCGTGAAATTATGGCCAGCAATCCTGTACCGATTTTGATGTTCTCTTCTCTGACCCATGATGGCGCTAAAGCAACATTAGATGCGTTAGATGCCGGAGCGTTAGATTTTTTACCCAAAAAATTTGAAGATATTGCACGCAACCGTGATGAAGCGGTCACGCTACTTCAACAGCGCGTGCTCTCGATCGCCTCGAAAAAAATCTTTTTACGTCGTCCGACGATCACTCGGCCAGCGTCATCTAGTTCGCTGAGTACTCCGTTAGCACAAGATCGCACGGTATCGAGCACGCCACTAAACAGCCGTAGTGTACCCGCTGCCTCGACCACACGTTTTAAAGCTTCCGGTAAAAAATATCAGCTCACCGCGATTGGCACCTCAACCGGTGGCCCGGTGGCATTACAGAAAATTTTGACCAAATTACCGGCCAATTATCCCCACCCGATTGTGCTGATCCAACATATGCCAGCCACGTTTACCGCAGCGTTTGCTAGCCGTCTTAACTCGCTGTGTAAGATTGAAGTCAAAGAAGCTGAAGACGGTGATATTCTGCGCCCTGGTGTTGCTTATTTGGCTCCTGGTGGCAAGCAAATGATGTTGGATGGACGTTTAGGTAGTGCGCGGCTGCGCATTATTGACGGTGGTGACCGCATGAATTACAAACCTTGTGTGGATGTCACCTTTGGCTCTGCCGCTAAAATCTTTGCCGACAAAGTATTATCTATGGTGTTGACTGGCATGGGCGCAGATGGCCGTGAAGGTGCGCGGATGCTGAAAGAGGCTGGCGCAACGATTTGGGCTCAAGATGAAGAGAGCTGTGTGGTGTATGGTATGCCACAAGCGGTGGCTAAGGCTGGCATCTCATCTGAAGATCTGCCATTGGATAGAATCGCAGAGCGCATGTTGGTAGAAGTCGGGCTCGCATAAGGAATCGCCATGATCGTTTGGAGTGTCGCAAACCAAAAAGGTGGGGTTGGAAAAACCACCACTACGATTACTCTGGCAGGCTTGTTAAGCCAGCAGGGTAAGCGTGTTTTGCTGGTGGATACTGACCCGCACGCTTCGCTGACCACCTATTTGGGCTATGACTCAGATGGGGTTCCTGCGAGCTTATTCGACCTGTTTCAGTTAGCGGAATACAATGAGGCGACGGTGCGGCCTTTAATCTTAAAGACCGATATTCAAGGGATTGACCTTATCCCGGCGCATATGTCATTGGCCACTCTCGATCGGGTGATGGGCAATCGTAGTGGTATGGGGTTGATCCTAAAGCGTGCTTTGTTGGCGCTGCGCCATGCGTACGATTATGTGCTGATCGATTGTCCACCGATCCTTGGTGTGATGATGGTCAATGCATTGGCCGCCAGTGATCGGATTTTGATCCCAGTGCAGACCGAATTTCTGGCCATGAAAGGCTTAGAGCGCATGGTGCGTACGCTGGCGATTATGCAAAAATCGCGTAGCCGTGAATTTAAAGT
The DNA here is from genome assembly GCF_028863985.1 of Vibrio chanodichtyis. Taxonomy (NCBI): domain Bacteria; kingdom Pseudomonadati; phylum Pseudomonadota; class Gammaproteobacteria; order Vibrionales; family Vibrionaceae; genus Vibrio; species Vibrio chanodichtyis. The sequence continues at coordinate 177,035 of NZ_JARBFT010000004.1, forward strand.
CACTATCGTTCCCACCATGTACGATAAGCGGACTCGAGCGTCGCTACACACATTAAATCAGTTGAAAAAGGATTATCCAGCTCAAGTCTGGACCTCTGCCGTACCGATTGATACTAAGTTTCGCGATGCCAGTTTACAACGTCTGCCGGCTTCTCATTTTGCCGAAAGCAGTCGCGGTGTATTCGCCTATAAGCAGCTACTGCTGTTTTTAGAGAGGCTCGCTATCGATGAGTAATGCCTTGATCTCAAGCGAACAAGCGCTGAATGATTACTTCAGCGCATTATTGGATGAAGAGACAGCCGATAGTGAGTTAACTCAAATTGTACCACCTGCTGATTTGGTACCGGCTCCTGTCGTCCAGCCTGTGTTCAATCCTCGCTACTTGGATGCCGAGTTGGAAGAACTCGAACTGCCCAACTTAGATGATGTACAGCGCTTGCTAAGCCAGTTGGAAACGAGTAACCCTATCGCAGACTTGGATCTTGAGCCGATTTTTGCTGAGAATACCGCCAAAATTGTGCGAGTGGAGCCTAAGCTCGAATCAGCCACAGTGCAGGAAGAGCTCCAAGAGTGGGAGATTGAAAATAGTGATCCAGAGATCACGCTTACTGAAACTTTAGCGCTGGCGGAGAGTGAAGTAGAACCAACGATCCCTTTGGTGGAAGAAGTGGAAGTGGTGGCTGAGCCGGTGAGCGTGGCCGCCGTAGAACCAGAAACTCAAGCGGGCTCGGCTCAACTCGGAACCTGGAACAACACCATCCGTACCAGTGATTTTCAAGTGCTCTATTTTGATGTGAATGGTGTCACGTTTGCGGTACCACTAGAGGAATTAGGCGGAATTCATCGTATGGCAAGCCTGAATCACTTAATTGGTCGCCCCGCTTGGTATTTGGGGTTGCAAACCAATCGTGATGCCCAACTTGATGTGGTGGATACTGCGAAGTGGGTTATGGCTGAGAAGCTGCATGATGATAGTTACAAACAAGCTTATCAGTATATTGTGATGTTAGGTGAGAGTGCGTGGGGATTGGCCAGCACTCAGCTGCTGGGCACAGAATTACTCAGTAGTGACAAAGTACGCTGGCGTGAACAGGTAGGTAAACGACCTTGGCTAGCGGGTATGGTTAAACAAAAAATGTGCGCTTTAATCCATGTGCAAGCATTGATCGCGATGCTCAATGCTGGGCTCGATGTCAAAGCACTGGAAAACTAATGTACTGGAAAACTAATATATTGAGAGTCGGCAACGACTTAGAGAGGGAAAAGTATGTCTCAGGCGAATGAAGTGAAACTCAGAAAAGACAAGTCGAACGATGAAGTACTTCAATGGGTAACGTTCCAATTGGAAGAAGAAACCTACGGCATTAACGTAATGCAGGTTCGTGAAGTGTTGCGCTATACAGAAATTGCGCCAGTACCAGGAGCGCCTGATTATGTATTAGGTATTATCAACTTACGTGGCAATGTTGTGACCGTGATTGATACCCGTTCACGCTTTGGTTTGATGCAAGGTGAAATCACCGACAACACGCGGATCATTGTGATTGAGTCTGAACGCCAAGTGATTGGTATTTTGGTTGATAGCGTGGCCGAAGTGGTTTACTTGCGTTCATCTGAAATTGATTCAACCCCAAGTGTTGGCACTGATGAAAGCTCTAAATTCATTCAAGGGGTGAGCAACCGTGATGGTAAGTTGTTGATCTTGGTCGATCTGAATAAGTTTCTCAGCGATGAAGAATGGGACGACATGGCTCACCTATAATGGCTGACTTAACGTGGTTAACACCTTCTGTCTTGGCAGGAGGTGTGGTAGCGATCTTGCTTGGCATCATTTTGATTGGATGGCGCTTCAAGTTTGCTTTGCGTCGGCAAAGCGAATCTTTTCGTCAGCAGATCCGTCAGCTGGATAAAGAGTTGCAAAAGTCCAACCGACAGTTACTGGAAGTTCGTTCGGCTATGGTCGGTTTAGGCCAAAAAGTCAGTGAGCAACAAGATGTGATCCGCCATTTAAATGACCGGTTACTGGAGCAAGAAAATACCGACGCAGACGCGCGTCTGTATACCCGAGCCAGTAAAATGGTGCAATTGGGCGCCGATCTCAATGAACTGATCCAAGAGTGTGAACTGCCCAAAGCCGAAGCTGAGCTGATGATGTCGCTGCAAAATAAGTTGACGGGTAAAGAGACGATCCCGCCTTTAGCGAGTCATCCGGAAGGTCGTACCCATAAGGTGAGATCTTAAGTGCCGTTTGGTGAGTGATTGCAACAAGTGTCGATGGTTGAAGGAAGCGCAAGCTTCCTTTTTTTATTGCTGCGTAGTATGAAATAAAAGCATACCGATAAATGATTAGCCAGCTAACCATAAAGGGTTATTTGCCGACAAGATCTGCGAAGTTTTAATAGTTTCTTACCTAGTTTCGTGATGGACAAGCCGCTTAGCGGCTTTAGTCTGCCTCTTGCTGTGGTAATATAACCGCCCCCTAATCTGTGTGTGGATAAGCATGTTACAAGTTAAAAATCTTACCGCGATCCGTGATGAGCGGACTTTATTTGAAGCACTCAGTTTTGAGATTGGGGCGGGTGAATTAGTCCAAATTGAAGGGCGTAATGGCACCGGTAAAACCACATTATTGCGCATTATTGCTGGCCTAGCGGAGTGCGAGTCTGGTGATATTCTCTGGCAGCAGCGCCGGATCCAAGCCGATCGTGAAAGCTACCATCAAGATTTGTTGTTTCTAGGCCATCAAACGGGCATCAAGCGTGAACTTACTGCATTAGAAAATTTGCGTTTTTACTTAGCGGTACATCAGCAAAGTTGTGAGCAATCAGCTATTTTTGAAGCATTGGCTAAAGTGGGTATGGCGGGGCTAGAAGATGTGCCAGTGGCACAACTTTCCGCAGGCCAACAGCGTCGAGTGGCACTGGCGAGATTGTGGTTAAGCCAAAAAACATTGTGGATTCTCGATGAGCCATTGACCGCGATTGATAAACAGGGCGTTAAAGTTCTCGAAGCGCTATTTTTAGCTCATGCTGAGCAAGGAGGGATTGTGATCCTAACCACCCATCAGGATATGTTTGCCGACAATCCTAAACTGCGCAAAATTCGCCTTGGTGGTGAACGGTTATGATGGCGGCTTTTACTCAGTTTATCCGTCGTGAATTGCTGATTGCCTTGCGCCGTCAAGCCGATGTGTTTAATCCGCTGTGGTTTTTTATCATAGTGATCACGCTGTTTCCGTTAAGTGTTGGCCCTGAGCCTGCGTTATTGGCGCGCATTGCACCTGGTATCGTCTGGGTGGCGGCATTATTAGCCGCCTTACTTTCGTTAGAGCGGCTGTTTCGTGATGATTTTCAAGATGGCGCTTTAGAGCAGGCCATGCTGACGCCGCTACCGCTCGCGATGGTGGTACTGGCTAAGGTGGTGGCACACTGGTTATTGACCGGATTACCGCTGATTTTGCTCAGTCCATTACTGGCAATTTTACTCGCGTTTGATAGCACAACTTGGTTAGCCGTAGTGTTAACGCTGTTACTCGGGACTCCAACCTTAAGTTTTATTGGCGCGATTGGCGTGGCGTTAACCGTAGGCCTGCCCAAAGGTGGTGTGCTATTGAGTCTGCTGGTGCTGCCACTATTTATTCCCGTGCTGATCTTTGCGACGTCAGCCATCGATGCGGCCAACCTCGGTATGGCATATAACGGGCAACTGGCCATTTTAGGCGCGATGCTGGTCGGGTCGATGACATTGACTCCGTTAGCGATCAGTGCGGCACTGCGCGTGAGTGTGCAGTAATGTGCTCGAACTTACGCAGCCTGCGTGAGATTTAAATTCAAAATTTATTTATATATCAACGATATTTCAATCAAAAATTAAAGTGAGATCAACATGTGGAAATGGCTTCATCCCTATGCCAAACCAGACGTCGCTTATCAACTGTGTGGTAAGTTGCTGCCTTGGTTTGCCAGCCTAGGATTTGTGTTGCTCGCGCTAGGGACAGTGCTTGGCTTAGCTTATGCGCCCGCCGATTATCAGCAAGGTGACAGTTTTCGGATCATCTATATCCATGTACCAGCCGCAATCTGGTCGATGGGGGTATATATGTCGATGGCCATTGCTGCCTTTATCGGCATTGTTTGGCAGATCCGCTTGGCGGATATGGCCGCTTTAGCGATGGCGCCGATCGGTGCGCTATATACCTTTATTGCCCTGATCACCGGGGCAATTTGGGGCAAACCGATGTGGGGTGCTTGGTGGGTGTGGGATGCTCGCTTAACCTCGGAACTGGTATTGTTGTTCCTCTATTTAGGTGTGATTGCGCTTTATCATGCATTTGATGATCAAAAGACCGCGGCCAAAGCCGCCGGTATCTTGGCGATCGTCGGAGTGATTAACTTACCGATTATCCATTTCTCGGTTGAGTGGTGGAATACCTTACATCAAGGAGCCACCATCACTAAATTGGCGAAACCTTCGATTGCACCGCAGATGTTATGGCCATTGCTGGCTTGTATCTTCGGTTTTGGTCTGTTTTTTGCGGCGTTAACCATGATCCGTCTGCGCAATGAAATTGTGAGTCGGGAAAGTCACCGACCTTGGGTTAGTGAGTTGGCCAATCAATCTCTACGAGGCAAGCAGTAATGCATTTTCAATCTTTCAGCGATTTTTTAGCGATGGGCGGGTATGCCAGCTATGTCTGGAGCGCATTTGGTTTGACCTATCTCTCAATGGCGGTGTTGTGGGTGGCCAGCGTTAGACGCAAGCAGCAGCTACTGGCTGAGGTGCGCAATAAACTTGAGCGGCAAGCGCGTATCGATGCCGCAAAACAGAGTGAGAACACACTATGAACCCAAGACGTAAAAAGCGGCTCGCTGTGGTGTTAGCCATCTTGTTTGGTTTAAGTACCACCGTGGGATTAATTATCTATGCGCTGAACCAGAATATGGATCTGTTCTATACCCCAACCGAGCTAGTGTATGGCAAAGAAGGGAAAAAACCCGAAATTGGTCAACGGTTGCGTATTGGCGGCATGGTGGTTGAAGGTTCTGTCAAGCGCGATGCAAGTTCGTTACAAGTGAGTTTTGATCTACACGATGTAGGGCCAAGTATCACTGTGACCTATGATGGCATTTTGCCGGATTTATTCCGCGAAGGTCAGGGCATTGTTGCACAAGGGATCTTAGTTGAGCCGACGCGGATTGAGGCGTTCGAAGTGCTGGCCAAGCATGATGAGAACTACATGCCACCAGAAGTTGCAGAAGCGATGCAAAAAACTCATGCACCGTTACAGTACACGGAACAACAACAAGGAAGCGCTCAATGATTGCGGAAATTGGCCATTTTGCACTTATCCTGGCATTAGCATTAGCGGTTTTACTGAGTGGATTGCCGCTACTCGGTGCCTCACGCAATAACACAATACTGATTAACACTGCACGCCCTTTGTCCTGGGGTATGTTCTGCATGTTATTGGTTTCTTTTGTAATTTTGCTATGGGCATTCTACAGCAATGATTTTACTGTGCAGTATGTGGCCAGTAATTCCAATAGTGAATTGCCTTGGTACTACCGGTTAACCGCAGTATGGGGGGCCCATGAAGGTTCGCTATTGCTTTGGGTGTTAATCCAAGCGGGCTGGACGGTGGCGGTAGCCAGTTTTAGCCGTGGTATGCCACAAGAGTCGGTAGCCCGAGTGCTGGCGGTGATGGGGATGATCACGGTTGGATTTTTGCTGTTTATCATTGTTACCTCCAATCCTTTCTTACGCACTTTGCCTTATTTTCCCATTGATGGGCGTGATTTAAACCCATTATTGCAAGATCCTGGTTTAATCATTCACCCTCCGATGCTGTACATGGGCTACGTCGGTTTTTCGGTCGCTTTTTCATTTGCGATTGCCTCGCTGATGACCGGTCGGCTTGATACCACTTGGGCACGTTGGTCGCGGCCTTGGACAATTGCCGCATGGCTGTTTTTAACACTAGGCATCGTATTGGGTTCTTGGTGGGCTTACTACGAACTCGGTTGGGGCGGCTGGTGGTTCTGGGATCCGGTTGAAAACGCATCATTTATGCCTTGGTTGGCCGGTACTGCGTTAATGCATTCGCTCGCGGTGACGGAAAAACGTGGCATATTTAAGGCGTGGACGGTATTACTGGCGATATCTGCTTTCTCATTGAGCTTGCTCGGCACTTTTTTAGTGCGCTCGGGTATTTTGGTCTCGGTTCATGCGTTTGCCTCCGATCCGGCGCGCGGTATGTTTATTCTTGGCTTTTTGATCGCCGTGATTGGTGGTTCATTACTGTTATTCGCGATCAAGGGTGCTGCGGTGCGAGTGCGGGGTAACTTCGACCTTGTGTCGCGTGAAAATGGCCTACTGGTGAATAACATATTGTTAATGACCGGGTTAGCCGTGGTATTGATTGGCACTCTACTGCCTTTGGTGCATAAACAGCTTGGCCTTGGTTCGGTCTCGATTGGTGCCCCTTTCTTTAACATGCTATTTGCTTGGTTAATGATCCCATTTGCGTTTTTTATGGGTATTGGTCCGCTGATCCGCTGGAAGCGAGATCAATTCTCAAGCTTAGTCAAACCTATGCTGATCAGTGCATCTGCCGCATTGACGCTGTCGGGGCTGATGATGTGGCTCAATGCTACCTCTTTTAGCTTGATGGCCTATCTTGGCTGGGTGATGGCGTGGTGGATTTTACTGCTGCATGGTTATGAACTGTATACACGAGCTACCCACCGGCATAGTTTTATCCGAGGGATCAGTAAGTTGCCGCGTAGCCACTGGGCGATGCTGCTCGGACATGCTGGATTGGCCGTCTCGATTATCGGTATTGCGATGGTACAAAATTACAGTATTGAGCGTGATGTACGTTTAGCGCCAGGCGAGAATTTCGTGCTTAACCAGTATGACTTTTATTTCCAAGCGGTGCGCGATAACGATGGCCCGAACTACGACGGCTATATTGCGGAGTTTGAAATCACTCGCCAAGGCCAATACATCAATACCTTACATGCGGAAAAACGTTTCTACCGTACCGCTAAATCAATGATGACCGAAGCGGCGATCGACCGCGGTATCACGCGTGATCTCTATATTGCGCTAGGTGAGCGTTTAGATGACAACCGTTCTTGGGCGGTACGGATTTATTATAAACCGTACGTTCGCTGGGTTTGGGCGGGCGGTTTGCTGATGGCGCTGGCTGGAATATTGGCAATTAGTGACAAACGCTACCGTTTTAGAAAGCACCTATCGCCGGAGGTTTAAGTGAATAAGAAAATTTTATTTATCCCACTCATCGCATTTTTATTACTGGCTGGAGTGTTTGCAACTCAGTTAGTCAGAAATTCCGACGGCGATGATCCGACCAAGTTGGAATCGGTGCTGGTTGGAAAAAGTGTGCCGGAATTTCGGCTTGAAGATTTAGCTGCACCGGGCAAGTTATATGATCAATCGATCTTTACCGGTGAGCCGCTACTGTTAAACGTATGGGCGACCTGGTGCCCGACTTGCTATGCCGAGCATCAATACCTCAACCAGCTTGCTGAGCAGGGGGTGAAAATCATTGGTCTTAACTATAAAGATCAACGCGATAAAGCGACCCAATGGCTGAATCAATTAGGCAATCCTTATCTGATCAGCTTGTTTGATGGCAATGGTATGCTGGGGTTGGATCTGGGGGTGTATGGCGCACCAGAGACTTTCCTGATTGATGCTCAGGGGGTGATCCGTTATCGCCATGTTGGTGATGTCAATGCGCGTAATTGGCAAACCACCTTAGCTCCTCTTTATGCTCAGTTACTGGCGGAGGCGAAACAATGAAGCAGTGGTGGGTTGCGGCTTGTGTCGCCATGCTGGTATCGCTTTCTGCTCTAGCGACCATCGAAGTGTATGATTTTGATACCCCTGAGCAAGAAAAACAGTTTCAGGATTTAGGTGCTACTCTGCGTTGCCCTAAATGTCAAAACAACACGATTGCCGATTCGAATGCGGAGCTGGCGCAAGATCTGCGGCAAAAAGTCTATGAGATGACTAAAGAGGGTAAATCGAAAGCAGAAATCGTCGATTACATGATCGCCCGTTACGGGAATTTTGTGACCTACAATCCGCCGCTGACCATCGGCACGGCGATCCTTTGGTTAGGACCGATTGCTGTCTTAGTGATCGGTTTTGCGGTGATTGTGCTGCGTAGTCGTCGTAAAAAGCAGGATTCACTCAATGCCAGCGACTGGAGTGCAGAGCAAGAAGCACGTTTACAGGATCTGCTCACTGAAAAGCATAAGGGAGAGAAATAATCATGTGGCTGTTTTGGATTTCGACCCTATTGTTGATCGCGATTGCGGTGGCGTTTATCGTCATCCCGTTGATGCAACCCGGTGTGAATAATGATCAACTGTTGCGTGATCAACTCAATAAAGCTTTTTATAAAGACCGCTTGCAAGAGCTTGAACAAGAAACGGCAGAAGGGATTGTTTTAGATCAGCAAGAGCTGATTGCCGATTTAAAGCAAACCCTGTTAGATGATATCCCGCTACAGCAAAAGCACCAGCCAGAAAACCGAGTGGCAGTTTGGCGAGTGATTGTGCCTGCAGTTTTGGTGGTGATCGGATTAAGCTCTGCTTTATACGCACAGTTTGGTCATTATCAGCAAGTACAAGCTTGGCAACAGGTTACGGCACAACTGCCACAGTTATCGAAAAAGTTAATGGTTCCTCAAGTTGAGCTCAGCGACCAAGAGATGAATGATCTGACTTTGGCGTTACGCACTCGCTTGCATTCTCAAGCCGATGATGTGACGGGGTGGCTGTTGTTAGGGCGCATAGGCTTGGCTAATCGTGACTTGAACAGCGCTATTGGCGCAATGAAAAAAGCCTTCGCACTGGATAGTGATAATCCAGAAGTGCAATTTGGTTATGCGCAAGCGCTGATGTTATCTAATGACGCAGTGGATCAGCAAGCGGCTAAATCGATATTGCTGAAGCTGGCTCAACATGGCTATCCGGATTTGCGCGTCTACTCTTTATTGGCGTTCGATGCTTTTGAAAATAGTGATTTTGCAACCGCGATAAAATATTGGAGCTTCATGCAACAAGTGATCGAGCCCGACGATGCACGTTATGAGATGCTGACGCGCAGTATTGACAGTGCACGACAACGGATGGGACAAGACTTGGCGGCCGAGGGTCAATCGGTGAAAGTCACGATTAAGCTGGGTGCCCAGACTCAGGTTGAACCGACTGCGGTACTGATGGTATCGATCCATGCTCCAGGTTCGCCAATTCCGGTGGCTGCGGCACGTTATCCACTTGGCGAATTCCCAAGAACCGTAGTCTTGGATGATAATAACAGTATGCTTGAAGGGGCAAAATTATCCAGCCTCGAATCTTTTGTGGTACATGCCCGCCTTGACCGTGATGGTAATGTGACCACCAAAACGGGTGACTGGTATGCTGAAAGCCAAATAACCCAGCCTGGACAGCCGGTTGAGGTTATACTTGATAAGCAGTATCCATAACATTACCTGCTGAATAATAGTATCAATAAGACCGATGACCACATCGGTCTTAGTACATGGAATAACATATGCTTAGCCGTTTATCTTGGATTGTTTTGGTAACCTCATTATTGGTTGGGTGTAGTAGTGCGCCAGATGAGGAGCCGTCATCCCCTCAGGTGAATGACCCTTTAGAAGGTTTTAACCGACAAATGTGGACGATTAACTACGATTACCTCGATCCGTACATTGTACGTCCGGTATCGCTGTTTTATGTTGGCTATGTGCCTAAACCAGTACGTACCGGAGTTGGCAACTTTCTCTCTAACTTGGATGAGCCAGCGAGTGTCGTCAATAACCTGTTGATGGGTAATGGTTCAAAAGCCGCCGATCACTTTAACCGATTTTGGATTAATACCAGTTTGGGTTTACTGGGCATTATTGATATTGCTTCTGAAGCTGGGATCAGAAAAAGCAATGGCAAAGAGTTCAGCGATGTCGTTGGTCACTATGGGGTTGGCAATGGCCCTTACTTTATGTTCCCAGGTTATGGGCCTTATACGCTACGTCAAGTCGGTGATCTGGTCGATGGGCTTTATTTTCCACTGGTTTACCTCAATACCTGGGCTGGAATTGGTAAATGGACATTGGAAGGCATGGAGACACGAGCGGCGTTGGTGGCGCAAGAGCCTTTACTGCACAACTCGCCAGATCCTTATAGCTTAACTCGCGATGCTTTCATCCAACGTCGTAATGCTGAGGCGGAAATTCAAGTGGATGATTATGATGCGGAACAAGAAGAATATTTGGATGAGTATTTGAGCGAAGGATTATAATCATTGACCGCTTAGCTGTGGCTAAGCGGACATCACTCGACCACTAAAATACTCATTAGCAACGATATATTCAGTATTGCGGATCAATTCTTCGCGCATTTCCGACCAGTGTACCCGTTCATCATTCGCGCTGGGGACTTGGGGCACAACGCCTGCCACCCGAATATTGAACGGAGTCAGCTCTTTAGCCCAGCATTGAGTAAATCCGGACACCATCGAATTAGCACTTTCAATTCCCAACCGATCTTGTGGTGCGTTATAGCACACCACATTGACGATCACCCCTTTCGTATCGTGCTGACGCATTCTGAGTGAGCAGGTATGGCTAAAATTAAACAATGAAGAAGCAATGGTCGCTAATTGCTGAATAAATTGAGCGGCCGGTTTCTCATCGACCAAAGAGGGCAGGGGGGCGGAGGGTAAATTATTAATCAATACATCTGGCACACGATCGAATTTCTGCTCGGTAATATCAAGTAGATGCTCAATGCTTTCTGGTGAAAAATCGCACAGATGAAAATAAGCAACTTGATCTGAGATTGCACAGCAACGCTGATAAGTTTTGACTAAACCAGACAGATTGAGATCGCATAACATCACCCGTGCTCCAAGCCGCACAAAATGGATAGCTAAGGTGCTACCTAGCACTGAACTGGCAGAAGTTATTAAGATTACTGCACTTTTTATATCCATGTGTGCCACCTTTCCGTATTTTTGTGCGCTTTGTTAGCGAGGATTTCTGTAAATGAGTGTGGTTATAATAGTTGATAAAATGTGAATGCAATGTGAATGAGCTCGAGTGAGCTTAGATAATTCAAATTGAAACTCAATAGTTTGCATTCATTCACAAAAATGATTGCAGAATGTGGGTGTTTGCAGTGCGGATAATTTCATATCTGCGCGGATCAGAGAGCAACTCGTAATTGATCTTGACGGTAGGCGGTCGCAAGACGCTGATAAAAATCTTTAGCTAAGAGTGAAATCGGGGTTTTATCCGCCAGATGGCGTCGTTCGTGCCCAGAGAGATTCAAATACACCTCTTCCGGCAAGCCTTGGGTATCTTGTGGGCGATAGGTTAACGCTTCTGGAGTCAAGTAATGGCTTAGCTTAGCACTTGCCATGCCCCCTTGATGGAACTGTGCTGCTTGGTTGGCTGAAATTTGATACGAACTGTGATCATTCGCCAGCGGTTGAGGAGGCGCAAGTTCAAAACGTTGCCGTAGTAGCTGCTCAGTGGTGGGAGTCTGATCGATCTTATCTACCGGGGTGTTATCGCGAACATCATTCGAAAATAGCGCCATCAGTAGAGAGAAGTCAGCACGACGTCCTTGCGTAACGGCTTGGCTAATACCTTGGCCGAAATGCAATTCACTGATGATCGCAGCTTTGTCTAATGTGTGGACTTGCATGACACTCTCCCGTTGATGTTCATTTAACGGCACTTGAACGAAAAACTTGAGCGAGAGAGATAAAAAAGCCTGCAAAATTGCAGGCTTATGGCGTTTTATTAAGCGGATGATGCTTATTTGGCGAGGTTTTGAGCAACAAAATCCCAGTTAACCAATGCCCAGAAGCCGTTCATGTACTCAGGGCGCACGTTACGGTAGTCGATATAGTACGCATGTTCCCACAGATCAACGGTCAGTAGCGGTGTCACCCCTTCTTCCGTCAGCGGTGTCGCTGCATTAGAAGTGTTGCTGATCGCTAATGTACCATCAGCTTTTTTCACCAGCCAAGTCCAAGACGAACCAAAATTGTTGATCGCAGAATCAGTGAATTTTGCTTTGAACTCAGCAAAAGATCCGAACGCTGCATTGATGGCTTCAGCAACCGCGCCAGTTGGCTCACCACCGCCGTTTGGTGACAGACAGTGCCAGTAGAAAGTGTGGTTCCAAATCTGAGCGGCATTATTGAAAACACCACCGGTCGAGGTCTTGATGATCTCTTCTAATGATTTATTTTCAAATTGAGTGCCAAGGATCAAGCCATTCAGTTTTACCACATAAGTGTTGTGGTGCTTACCGTGGTGGAAATCCAGTGTTTCTGCTGAGATGTGTGGCTCTAGTGCGTCTTTCGCATAAGGAAGAGCGGGTAATTCAAATGCCATTGCGGATTCTCCATTGAGTGTAAAGAGAGACTTCTCTTTATGTCATTGCTTCCAGTGTATTATTTTATTCGTCACTATGACTGACTTGCCAATTAGTTTAGCAAGTTTTTACTTTATTAAAACCCCGAGTGCAGAAAAAGATCATTAAGGTCAATCAATCCCAAGCATAACCTTGCCCAGTAAACTAAGTTTAGCGCTTAACCGTGTTAATAATAGGGTTTTTATTCTCCATTATTGCTTTAGAATACGGCCATATTTGATGACATCCATTAATGAGGAAGCGATGGAAACTATTGATAAAATCAAACAGCAAATCGCCGAAAATTCGATTCTGCTTTATATGAAAGGCTCACCTAAATTGCCAAGCTGTGGTTTTTCTTCACAAGCGGCACAAGCACTGATGGCGTGTGGTGAAAAATTTGCTTATGTAGATATTCTGCAAAATCCGGATATTCGTGCGGAATTGCCAGTCTATGCGCAGTGGCCTACTTTTCCACAATTGTGGATTGAAGGCGAGTTGATCGGTGGTTGTGACATCGTGCTGGAAATGTTCCAGAAGGGTGAACTGCAAACACTGGTTAAAGAGGCGGCAGCCCGTGCCGCTAATCAAGAATAATACTGTATAAAATTACAGTTTTACTTGCGTTTATAAGGCCACATTGAGTAATGTGGCCTTAATTTTATCTGATCAATGACCACCATGAGTCGACTCTTTATTGCTGAAAAACCAAGCTTAGCGCGAGCCATTGCCGATGCTCTGCCTAAACCACACCAAAAACAGCCGGGCAGTATTCGTTGCGCGAATGGTGATGTTGTGACGTGGTGTATTGGCCATCTGCTTGAGCAAGTTGAACCGGATGCTTATGCTGAACGTTATAAAAAATGGCACATGGCCGATTTGCCGATTATTCCACAGCAGTGGCAATTAAGGCCTAGGAAATCGGCGGCTCAGCAGCTTAGCGTTGTACGCAAACTGCTTAAAGATGCGACGCAAATTATTCATGCAGGCGATCCAGACCGTGAAGGACAACTGTTAGTTGATGAAGTGTTGGATTACTGCAAAGTGCCTCAGCATAAAAAAGCCCAGGTACAGCGCTTATTGATCAGTGATTTGAACCTTGCTGCAGTAAAACGTGCTCTACAGGATTTACGCAGTAATCGTGAATTTATTCCGCTTTCGGTTTCTGCCTTAGCCCGCTCACGCGCCGATTGGCTATATGGCATGAATATGTCGCGCGCCTATACTCTGCTTGGGCAAAAAGCGGGCTATCAAGGGGTGCTTTCTGTTGGCCGGGTGCAAACACCGGTGCTGGGTCTAGTGGTGAGGCGTGATCAAGAGATCGAAAATTTTATCGCTCATGACTATTTCACACTCGATGCGCTCATCCCTTATCAAAATGCTGCGGATCAGTTTGATATCCGTGCTCGTTGGCAACCGAGTGACGCTTGTTTGCCGTGGCAGGATGAGCAAAGTCGAGTGATCAACCGTAAGCTGGTTGAGAATGTCGCCAGTCGCATCGCACATCAACCTGCCAGCGTAACCGGATCAGAGCAACAGCAAACCAAGCAAGCGGCTCCGCTGCCTTATTCACTTTCGACGCTGCAAATTGATGCAGCCAAGCGTTATAACATGAGTGCGCAGCAAGTGTTGGATATTTGTCAGGCACTGTATGAGAAACATAAATTAATCACTTATCCACGCTCTGATTGCCGTTATTTGCCTGATGAACATTGGGCCCAAGCTGCAGAGGTGGTGGCGGCGATCGCCAATAATGCCCATGAGCTGACAACGGCTGTACAGCAGGCCGATTTATCGTTGCGTTCTAAAGCGTGGAATGACCGTAAGGTCGATGCTCATCATGCGATTATCCCCACCCCAAAACAGGCCGCGCTGAATCGGTTGTCTAGCTATGAGTTGAAAGTGTATCAGCTGATTGCTCGTCAATATTTAATGCAATTTTATCCAGCCGCCGTGTACGCAGAGGCAAAGTTAGTGTTTAACATCGCTGGTGGCACTTTTATCGCCAAAGGGCGTCAATTGCTCAGTGCGGGCTGGAAAGCATTAACCGGTTGTCAAGATGAGCAAGTCGAGGGTGTAGATAAAGTGCCACCTCTGCCTATCGGGACTGTACTGCAGTGTCGAGAGGGGGAGATCAAACAAAAGCAAACGGAGCCGCCTCGTCATTTTACTGAAGCAACGCTGTTGCAAGCGATGACTGGGATTGCTCGTTTTGTCGCGGATCAAGATCTGAAGAAAATTCTCCGTGAAACCGATGGATTAGGCACGGAAGCAACCCGTGCTGGTATTCTCGATACCTTATTTAAGCGTGGCTTATTACAGCGTGATAGTAAGCTGATTAAAAGCTCTCCCGCTGGTCGGGGCTTGATTGAAGCATTACCCAGTGAAGCCACTTACCCAGATATGACGGCGCATTGGGAGCATCAACTGCAAGCTATCGCAGAGAAAGGCCAAGCTTACCAACCCTTTATGCAGACCTTACAGCATCGGCTTGAACAATTGATCGAGCAAGTTAAAATTGCGCCAATACCTACGGCATTACAATCTTTACCCGCGGTCAGCAAGCCTACTTTTAAACGCACACGGCGTACTTCGAAGAATCAACGTCAAGCTAGAAAACGTAATTGATTGGATTAACTGCTGGGGATGAAGTAGGGGCATTATTCTGTTGCGAAGAAGGGAAGTTGACGCGAGCATCGTCGATGCTAGAAGGATGCTGAAATAACCACATATGTATCACCTATTTGTATTAGGTGACATTTGATCGTCTTAAAACGAAAAAAGCCCTTGATAAATCAAGGGCTTGAATGTGGCGGAGAGATAGGGATTTGAACCCTAGGATAGCTATTAACCATCGCCGGTTTTCAAGACCGGTGCTTTCAACCACTCAGCCATCTCTCCTTTTGTGCGGGCATAATATCGAGCTGATACTCACTTGTAAAGCCCCCAATAAACCGTTTGCTGCAATTATGTACACTTGGCTGCGATTTTTATCACTAAGCGTCATTTTGTACATTGATTAAAACGGAAAAGGGGAGTTTCTTAGAAACTCCCCTTTAGGTGTATGGTCGGACTGAGAGGATTTGAACCTCCGACCCCCGACACCCCATGACGGTGCGCTACCAAGCTGCGCTACAGTCCGATGCGCGTAATCTAATAACTTTTGTGTAAGGCGTCAAGCCTAGCTTGGCTTAAAATAATGAATTTAATTGTCTTTTGCGTAAAAACGCTGCAATTCAGTCAAACCTTGCATTAATACCGGTAGGGTCGGTGTTGTCTGTTTTAGGCGCTGGTATTCATTATCATAGACTTTAAAATTGCCAAACTTATCAATCACGGTGGTGTTTTGATCGGTTATTAAAGCCAACTCTCGGGCATCACCCGCAAGGATCCATTTGCGCTTACTTTCATTAAATAGATTTTTACCACTACTGTAATCTATCGGGTTGGATGAAACCCCAAGCAGATCTTGCATTAGAGTAACCGAGAAGTCGAGATGGCTAGAGCGGTGCGCGTAGGTACCAGCAATTCTGCCTGGCCAGTGGATCACCATTGGTACTTGCAGTTGATAGCGACTGTAGTTGCTGTCCGAACCCCAAGTATTGGTTTTGGTTTCGTTAAATTCGGTGCCGTGGTTAGAGGTCAGCACAATCACGGTGCTTTCGGCTAAGCCAAGCGTATTGAGCTGCTCAAGTAACTGGTTTAAGACTTGGTCAGCTTGGGTCACGGAGCGGTTATAGCTTGCGCGTAAGCGCTGTTCGGTGGAACCCTGTACAGGCGCATCGGTGAGATCGGAAAATTCTTCAAGCGTGGTCAATTCGAGATAGCTAAACCAAGGTTTTTTCTGAACGGAAGGTAGCCATTCTGCCCACATGTTTACCACTTGTTGATCGAAGGTATGCTGATTATCTACTGCGATTTTGGCCCGCTTTAATGTTCTAAATAGCGTTTCTTGATAAAGAGGATCGGCAAAATCATTGCCACTAAATAACCCAAATTGATAATCATTTTTTCTCATGATATCAATAAATAGCGGTGCACTGCCTTGGACACGAACACTGCTTGCGTAGGTGCTAGGTAAGCCATAGAACAAACCAAAGACCCCAAACATATCGTTGCTGGAACTGTAGTGGTTGGTAAAGTTGAGGTTTTGGTTGGCAAATTGATAAGCGGTTGGCATCAGATCTGGGGTTAAGGCATCCGCGCGCAGATTGTTAATGCTCACGATCAGCACGTTGAGGTTATTGGCGCGACGATTAAACTCTAACGGCTCCAATGGATAAGCCAGTACATCGATCTCGTTACTCTGCTCCGCCAGTCGCTTAGTGTACTCTTCTCTATCAAGTAAGCCGTGTTTTTCCATAAACGATTTGGCCGTCATCGGATAGGAGAGTGGGAAGTTAGCCCGTTGGCTGGTCACCGGTGCATATAGATAGGCATCGGACCAGACATAAATTAGATGGCTAGCAATAAAACTCACAAAAAACACCCCAGCGATTGGGCGTCCAATGCGCTTGTGCGATAGTTTGCGCTGCTTGCGCCATACCCATTCAGAGAGGCCAAGTTCAAGTAAAAAGATCAGCGGTAAAACCACAAACAGATGTTGTAAATCGGCATTGACGCTGCTGGTTTCATCGCTAAATAGCAACTCCCAAACCACCGGATTTAGATGCAGGTTAATGATCTGGTACGCTTGAGTGTCAATCAATAGTACCGTCAAGCCAAGTGTTGAGAAGCAAACGGCGAGAAAACGAAATAAGCTGCGTGATGGAATGATAAAGGTCAGAGGAAAAAGCACGAGCAGGTAGAGCGCGAAAACCAGAAAACCAAAATGGCCAATCCACGATAGGGTCAAATAGAGTTGCCCAAGCAGGGTTTCTGGCCAAGGTGATTGGGAAAGGTATCGCGTACCAATTAAGATAGCGGCGATGATATTAAAGAAGGCAAACCAATGCCCCCAACCAACTAAACGAGAAACTCGATCACCGTATGTATTTTCGCTGTCTACCATGTGCTTTTTCTATTAATAGGTTAAATGGGTCATTTAGCTTTGCAAAGACGAGATTAATGCTTGTGCGAATTTTTCTGCAATTATTTTACGCTGCCCTGCGGCAACATTTTGATTGAGTATATTGGTGGCAACATTACCCACCACCATTAAGGTGAGCTCTGGCGATGCATGGTGTTTATCGAGTACCGCAGCAATTTCAGTCAGAATGGTTTCAACGTGTTGGTCACTGTATTTCGATGTAATAGGCATATTGACTCTGATGATGATAGTAAAAGCGGCTTATGATACCCTAGTATGCCTGACAACTGAAACCACAACGATGATTATTTCACTATGAGCCTATTCCTTTCTAACGTGATTTTGCACCAACTGCGTAAAAATGATAACGATGAATTAGAGGTCAATTATCGCGCTGAATCTTTGCCTAATGATGCGTCCACCGAAAATTTGGTGGCGGAGTTACATCGTATTTTTAATGCCAAAGCAGGTAAAGGTTTCGGTTGCTTTAAATCAGACAGTGAGTTTCAGCTTTGGTTGCAAGAGATGCGTCGTGGCAGCTTACCCTTTTACCCTTTTTCACAGCAAAGCGCGCAGCGTCTGAAAAATGAGCTAGCCAAATACCCTTTCGCTGATGAAGGCATTTTAGTCATGGCGGAATATCAATCTTTGGCCACCGATTATCTGTTTATTGGTTTGCTACCGCTTAATCAAAGTTTGAAAGTCACCGAGGGACTAGAGATTAGCGCGACCGACTATCTGGATATCAATAAAATGGATATTGTGGCGCGGATTGATCTCTCTAGCTATGAGACGGACCAAGAGTCCAAGCGTTACCTGAGTTACATTAAAGGCCGAGTTGGGCGCAAAGTGGCCGATTTTTTCCTCGATTTTCTGCAAGCCGATATTGGTTTGGATACTAAGCAGCAAAACCAAGTATTGATGCAAGCGGTAGAAGATTTCTGTACGGATGCCAAGTTCGAAAAAGAGGAAACGATCAGTTATAAGAAGCAGGTGTACGAATACTGTAACGATCAAATCAAAGCTGGTGATGAGGTTAAGGTGCAAGAACTTTCTGGTGAGTTGCCAGCCAGTCATGAAGGGATCAATTTTTTCGATTTTACCCGTGAGCAAGGCTATCAATTAGAAGAGAGTTTCCCCGCGGATCGCTCAACCGTGCGTAAACTCACCAAATATGTTGGTGCAGGTGGTGGCTTAAATCTCAGCTTTGATAGTGTGTTACTTGGTGAGCGGGTGTTCTACGATCCAGAAACCGACACTTTGACCATCAAAGGGACACCGCCCAATCTGCGTGACCAACTGACGCGTCTACGCTAATCGGATATTTGCGGTGGCAAGCATGCCGTGCTAGCCCCGCAATTCGATCGACTGATATCGCTAGTCGAATAGGTAAAAAAAAAGAGCGCTTGCAAGCGCTCTTTTTTGTCATCCGTAAGGATGATGCTTGTTTTGCAGCAAGGTCTCGTTACGCCGCCGTGCTCACTGTTTCAGGCGCATCAGTCGGTGACAGGTCCGCAGATGCTGTGGGTTCACATTTATCCACAAACCATCCGCAGTAAGAGGTCACGATCGTAACGATAATGCACACAAAGCTTAGCCACATAAATGGCGCGTAGGAGAGGGTAGCCACTCCCAAAATACTCGCCATATAGATACCATTATCACTCCAAGGCACCATCCCTGAAGTTAACGTGCCGCCGAACTCCGCATTACGAGAGAGGTTTTTGCGTTGGTAGCCAAGCCGATCATAGTTTTTGGCACAAATTTTAGGGGTCAGGATCAGCGAAACATACATTGCAGAACCAAATACGTTACCCATAAACGCAGTGCCAATCGTGCTGGTGGCCAATGAGCCGGCACTGGTTACGCGACGTTCAAACAGTTTCGCGATGGTTTCAAGTACACCTACTTTATCTAACAGGCCGCCAAAACCGAGACCGAAGACGATCACCGCTACCGAGCCGAGCATGGATGACATGCCACCACGGTTGAGGATCGCATCAATAAAGCTTACGCCAGATTCGATATGGTAGGGAGCCCATGCAGTATTAAACGCCGCTAGGAAATCGACATCTTGGATCATCACCGCCCAAACAATACCGAGTAGTGAACCAAAACTGATCACTGGGAAAGAAGGCATGCGCATCGCAAGCAAACTTAGCACGATCAGTACGGGTACAAACGAATAAGGGGTGATGTAGAACTGTTGTTCCATCGCGACAATCACGCTCTCAACTTGAGACATATCAACATTGCCAGCGTAGTGGAAACCAAACAGCGTAAACAAAATACCGGTAATGATATAGCTGATCAGCGCAATCGGCAGCATGCCTTTGATGTGTTCCATCACTTCAACATTCGACATCGATGAAGCCAAGATCACCGAATCGGAAAGTGGTGACATCTTATCGCCAAAGTAACAGCCAGACAGAACCGCACCTGCGGTAATTGGTGCTGGAATGCCAAGACCTTGACCGATCCCCATCATGGCGATACCTGCAGTACCGGCGGCGCCCCATGAGGTGCCGGTAGCCAGAGCAGTTAACGAGCAAATCACCATGGTCGCCAGTAAAAAGATCGAAGGGTGGATCGCTTGTAGGCCGTAATAAATAATGGTGGGTACAATGCCACCAGCAATCCAGGTACCGACTAGGGCACCGACCGCCAGTAGGATCAGGACTGCACCTAAACCATTGCCAATACCATTTAAGGCGGCGGCCTCTAATTCTTTATATTTATGACCTAAGCGGATGCCTAAGGTCATGACAATAAACCAGCCGATGTACAGCGCAAGCTGGATAGGTAAATCTAACTGCGCAGTAAATGAAAACGCGAGCAACAAAAATAAGCCAAGCGCGATGATCACTTGGGTTAAGCTTGGTAGGCGTTGTGGGGCTTGTAACATAGTAAGAGCCTCTTATCCAATCGTTAGTAAGGAGTCAGGGTGTCCTTATTGAGTCGGCGGGCACTTTACCGTAGTTAAAATAATATATCGACATTAAAGCTTCTTGTTGTGATTTATATCGTCCAAATGGTTAATTTGTGGTGTTTGCTGTTGTTATTTTGCGCCATTAATGAAAGTAAATGTTTTGTAGAGTGGTTTTATTGTGTAACAGTAAGTTGTTTTTTGGTAAAAATTGACGTTAATGCTCTAATTTGACCAAAAATGCTTCTTTTAAGGCATCGAGTATCGAAAGTGCGATAAGTAGCAAGGAAGGATAGGAAAAAGTTCACTGATTTACTAAGAAACGCTTGAGATTTAAGACTGAACCACTTATAGATGAAGCCAGTAATTTGACATTGGATCTACACGGAGAGTATAGGAAATGAGAGTAGGTTTAGTAGGTTGGCGTGGCATGGTCGGCTCAGTTTTGATGCAACGCATGGTAGAAGAGCGCGATTTTGATCTGATTGAGCCCGTTTTTTTCAGCACATCGCAAATTGGTATCCCTGCACCAAATTTTGGTAAAGACGCAGGAATGCTACAAGATGCGTTTGATATTGAAAGTCTCAAACAGCTTGATGCGATCATTACTTGCCAAGGTGGCAGCTATACCGAAAAAGTGTATCCAGCCTTGCGTCAAGCCGGTTGGAAAGGTTATTGGATTGATGCCGCTTCTACGTTGCGTATGGATAAAGAAGCAATCATTACCTTAGATCCGGTTAACCTAAAACAGATTTTGCATGGTATTGACCACGGCACCAAAACCTTTGTTGGTGGTAACTGTACCGTGAGCTTGATGCTAATGGCATTAGGTGGCTTATATGAACGCGGCTTAGTCGAGTGGATGAGTGCGATGACTTATCAAGCGGCTTCTGGTGCTGGCGCGCAAAATATGCGTGAATTAATTTCGCAGATGGGCGTGATTAATGATGCGGTTAGCTCTGAGCTCGCCAATCCGGCCAGTTCGATTTTGGATATTGATCAAAAAGTGGCCGACACTATGCGTTCGAGCGCTTTCCCGACCGATAATTTTGGTGCGCCTTTGGCCGGCTCGCTGATCCCTTGGATTGATGTTAAACGTGATAATGGCCAGAGCAAAGAAGAGTGGAAAGCGGGAGTTGAAGCCAACAAAATTCTTGGTTTACAACACGCTCCAGTACCGATTGACGGCACTTGCGTGCGCATTGGAGCGATGCGTTGCCATTCTCAGGCATTGACGATCAAACTCAAACAGAATGTTCCACTGGATGAAATTGAAGAGATGATTGCTACGCATAACGATTGGGTGAAAGTCATCGCTAATGAGCGTGACATCACCGCTCGTGAGCTGACGCCAGCCAAAGTGACTGGTACGCTCTCTGTGCCAGTTGGTCGTTTACGTAAAATGAGCATGGGCGATGATTTCCTCAATGCTTTCACAGTGGGTGACCAATTACTGTGGGGTGCTGCTGAGCCACTGCGCCGTACGTTACGTATTATTTTGGCTGAAAAGGCGGCTTAACGGCGTGCCATATTTATCCCTGAAGACTAAAAAGCGCCGTTAGGCGCTTTTTTTATGGCATTCTTTTTTTACGGAGGATTTGGTGTGGGGTAAGGATGGATCGGTTTATAACGCTAAGCCTGGGAATAAGTTACGTAATCCATTGGCGATAAACTCAACCCCCAGCGCACCTAGGATTAGGCCCATGATCCGGGTAATGACGTTGATCCCAGTCTGGCCCAGTAGTCTGACAATATAAGGCGCGGAGCGAAACAGTAACCAAGAGCAAAAACTAAACGCGACAATGGTCAAAATAATGCCGACCGTATCTAGCATAGTGGGATAGCGAGACCCATATACGATGGTTGAGCTGATCGCGCCTGGGCCAGCCATCAGTGGCATGGCAAGTGGTACCACCGCAATTTGCTCGCGGCTGATGTATTCCGATTTCTCTTGCTTATTTTGTTTATCTTCACCGAGCTTACCGCTCATCATCGAAAAAGCGATGCTCATCAGCAGTAATCCACCCGCGATTCGGAAAGAATCAAGGGAAATACTAAACAGATCCAACAACATCTGGCCGGCGAGTAACGCAATGGTCAGGATAATCGCGACCGCAATATTGGCGGTGGCGGCGGTTTTATTTTTCTCTTCCAATGTCATATGACTGGTGAGAGAAACGAAAACGGGCATGATGCCAACCGGATTTACCGCAGCAACTAAGCCAAGGAAGAATTGAAGAAAAATAGCAATTTCAAAGCTTTGCATGATGAAGTCTCGTAACCATCAAAGGGACCTAAAGAAGCGTAGGTAATGTAAGTCAAAGATAGCAAAAGAACGAATGAAAAAAATTGGGTCGCCACGGATTATTGGGTGAGAAAAACTAATTGATGACTCATGCTGCCAAGGTAAAGAGCCCTCTGCTTTCCCATGTGAACGATGGTAATTGTTTCTACATGTCATTAATTGGGTGTTTTTTTGTAAAAAACACTCGAGATCTGGTGGTTGTCGGCATAATCTCTATACTCTGACTAGCACGTCATCTCCCTCCCAGAAGTGGTGTTGGCGTATAAAAATGAAACTTTTTTACAAGATATGTAGTTTTTTTAGCACGTTAGAATTTAAGTGATATTTTTTTGACCAGTCGCTTTTTTCGGTTTAATTATATTTAATTCAATGTGTTATGCTTGGTTTGTTCTGGCAGCTACCTCTTGTGAGGTAATTAATTTTTCATAACTGATCTGAGTCAATTTTTTTCACAGTCTGAAATATTATACTCAGCCGTGAAAGCAATTTACTAAGTTGGTTGTCAGTTAAACCTTTACGGTAAGGTGAAAACCAGTTACGCAGACTTACTAAAGAGTTTTTAACATTTTTTTATTTTAGGAGATTCATTATGCCTGTTACTAATCTGGCTGAACTTGATGCTCTGGTTGCTCGCGTTAAAGCGGCACAAGCAGAATTTGCTACTTTCTCACAAGAACAAGTAGACAAAATTTTCCGCGCAGCATCATTGGCAGCAAACCAAGCGCGTATCCCGCTAGCACAAATGGCGGTAGAAGAATCGGGCATGGGTATTGTTGAAGATAAAGTAATCAAAAACCACTTTGCTTCTGAGTTTATCTACAACAAATACAAAGATGAAAAAACCTGTGGCATCTTAGAAGAAGATGACAACCTTGGTACCATGACCATCGCTGAGCCAGTAGGCATCATCTGTGGTATCGTTCCAACCACTAACCCAACTTCAACCGCAATCTTCAAATCACTGATTTCTCTGAAGACTCGTAACGGCATCATCTTCTCTCCACACCCACGTGCAAAAAATTCAACCAACGCAGCAGCGAAACTGGTTCTGGATGCAGCAATCGCAGCGGGTGCACCGAAAGATATCATCGGCTGGATCGATCAACCATCAGTTGAGCTATCTAACGCGCTAATGAAGCATGATGGCATTGCACTGATCCTTGCGACCGGTGGCCCAGGCATGGTGAAAGCAGCATACTCTTCTGGTAAACCAGCGATCGGTGTAGGTGCGGGTAACGTTCCTGTGGTTATCGATGAAACTGCAGATATCAAACGTGCGGTTGCCTCTATCCTGATGTCAAAAACTTTCGACAACGGTGTAGTGTGTGCTTCTGAGCAAGCGGCTATCGTTGTGAGCGAAGTGTACGAAGAAGTGAAAGAGCGTTTCGCAACACATAAAGCTCATGTATTAAGCAAAGCTGACGCTGACAAAGTGCGTAAAGTTCTGCTGATCGATGGTGCTCTGAACGCGAAAATCGTAGGTCAACCAGCAGCAGCTATCGCTGAAATGGCTGGCGTGAAAGTACCTGCGGATACCAAAGTACTGGTTGGTGAAGGTCTGGGTAAAGTCTCTTATGACGATGAATTCGCTCATGAAAAACTGTCTCCAACTCTAGGTCTATTCCGTGCTGACAACTTCGAAGACGCTGTTGCTCAAGCGGTAACTATGGTTGAAATCGGCGGTATCGGTCACACTTCAGGCCTGTACACTGATCAAGATGTAAACGCAGATCGTATTCGTTACTTCGGTGACAAACTGAAAACTGCCCGTATCCTGATCAACATCCCAACCACTCACGGTGGTATCGGTGACCTGTACAACTTCAACGTTGCACCGTCTCTGACTCTGGGTTGTGGTTCTTGGGGGGGTAACTCAATTTCTGAGAACGTAGGTCCTAAGCACCTAATCAACAAGAAAACTGTTGCGAAGCGAGCTGAAAACATGTTGTGGCACAAACTACCTAAGTCTATCTACTTCCGTCGTGGTAGCCTTCCAATCGCACTGAGCGACCTAGAAGGTAAAAAACGCGCATTCCTAGTAACAGACCGTTTCCTATTCAACAACGGTTATGCTGATGACGTGGTTGCCCTGCTGAAAGCGCAAGGTATGGAAGTGCAAACATTCTTCGAAGTAGAAGCGGATCCAACGCTATCTGTAGTAGAGAAAGGCGCTGCAGCAATGCAAAGCTTCCAACCAGATGTGATCCTAGCTCTAGGTGGTGGTTCACCAATGGATGCTGCGAAGATCATGTGGGTAATGTACGAGCACCCAGAAACGCATTTCGCAGAGCTAGCAATGCGCTTTATGGATATCCGTAAACGTATCTACAAGTTCCCGAAAATGGGTCAAAAAGCAGAATTGGTATGTATCACTACCACTTCAGGTACAGGTTCAGAAGTTACGCCATTTGCGGTTGTTACTGACGACAAAACTGGTGCTAAGTACCCACTGGCAGACTACGAACTGACTCCTCAAATGGCGATCGTAGATGCGAACCTAGTGATGAATATGCCTAAGTCGCTGACCGCTTTCGGTGGTTACGATGCAGTAACTCACGCGCTAGAAGCTTACGTATCTGTTCTTGCGAACGAATACTCGGATGGTCAGGCTCTGCAAGCACTTAAGATGCTGAAAGAATACCTACCTTCTAGCTACGCAAACGGCGCGAAAGATCCAATCGCTCGTGAAAAAGTACACAACGCGGCAACGATTGCTGGTATCGCATTTGCTAACGCATTCTTGGGTGTATGTCACTCAATGGCGCACAAAATCGGTGCTGAGTTCCACCTGCCACACGGCTTGGCGAACGCGCTGCTGATTGCTAACGTAGTACGTTACAACGCGAACGACAACCCAACTAAACAAACTGCATTCTCTCAATACGACCGTCCACAAGCACGTCGTCGTTATGCAGAAGTGGCTGACCATTTAGGTCTGAGCCAAGCGGGTGACCGTACTGCACAGAAAATTGAGCGTCTGCTAGCTTGGTTGGATGAGCTGAAAGCGAACCTGGATATTCCAATGTCTATCCAAGCCGCTGGCGTAAACGAAGCTGATTTCCTTGCGAAAGTTGATGGATTAGCGGTTGAAGCGTTTGATGACCAATGTACTGGTGCAAACCCACGTTACCCACTGATTGCTGAACTGAAAGAAGTTCTGCTGGCTTCTTTCTACGGTAAGCCTTTCGTTGAAGGTCAAACTTTCGAAGGTACCACCGTTATCGTAAAGAAAGCGGATCAAGAAGCAGCGAAAGTAGCGCCAAAAGCAAAAAAATAATGTGATTGGTTTTCGCTAGCACGAAACAAATATCAAACCCTCCTGATGGAGGGTTTTTTTATGGGCGATTGATTGGTGTTCACCGACAAACGTCACACCGAGATAGAATATTCAATTCGCCACTGAACGGTGAATAGGTAGCTGTCTTGGCCAATGATTGACGTAGTGGCTGGTGAGCATTTGAAGTTCCAAGTGAGCAATACAGATTTTTAATACTCTTGCTAGCTGGTATGTGTTTCGCCAGTGCCTTGCCGTTAACCAGCATAGTAGAATATTAGGCGATTGACGGGGAAGCGTCTTAATGACTTTACCGAGTGAATCGGAGTTCAAGGCTCATTGTATTCTCATCGGTTGCTCAAGTTCGCCCAAGATCGGCTTATCTTGTCTTTTGTTGCCTATGTCGCTCGGCTGTTTACCTTTCAGCACAAGTCATTTTCCAGCCCGATGATATACCCATCCTACTTGACGTTGTAGCGGTGTTGACTAGCACTCTACAAACCTCATCACAGAGTTGATCTATGCTCAGAGGTTTTGTGTGTAGTGGTACAGGTCGTTTACCGCCTACCTGCATCTTCAAGTTGTTTGGGTATATTCCATCGCACATCCCTCTAACTCTCACTTGATGGTTTTAGTCAATCTCAAATGCCACAGCATGGTGTGCGTAAATTACGGGACTAAGATGCAAATATAAAAAATGCACATAAAAAAAGGGCTGCGAATGCAGCCCTTGTGGTCGGTATTGGTTAATTAGCTTAGTGGCTTTGTCATTGCGGCGCTTGCTTGACTACGCGCGGCTTGACTACCAGCACCACGTGCGGAATA
Organism: Vibrio chanodichtyis; assembly: GCF_028863985.1. Taxonomy (NCBI): domain Bacteria; kingdom Pseudomonadati; phylum Pseudomonadota; class Gammaproteobacteria; order Vibrionales; family Vibrionaceae; genus Vibrio; species Vibrio chanodichtyis. Next base: position 203,856 of record NZ_JARBFT010000004.1, read on the forward strand.
ACGCTCAGCACGGAATGGTGCTGGGTTAACCTGCACTTCACGGATCTCATTTGAGCCGGACGCTTTAGTCATCGGTGACGAAGCGCTTGGCTGTTCAATCACAGCTTTCGCACGACGCGGTTGGTGGCTGACCTTAGCAACTTTCACAACTTTTAATGGTTCAGTCGGTTGTTCGGTTACTGCTACGGCTTCAACCACGGTTGGTGCCACGGCAGCTGGTGCCGCATCAATCGTAGCTGAAGATGAAACTTCAACCGCGATTGGTGCAGCCACTACGTCTTGCTCGCGAGTTGAAACAACCGTTTCAGCAACTGTTTCAACGACAGGTTCTGCGATCACTACTGGCTGTTGTGCGATAGGGGTGGCGGATACCACTGGTTCGCGGCGTAGGATCACTTTACCCATACTCATTTCAGGGCAAGCAAAACCACCAAGAGTTGGTGCTGTTGCTACGGCTATATTTTGATCGACAATCACCTGATCCATTTGCTCTACTGGTTGCTCAGTTACAGTTACAACATCATGGCGAGATTGTGGACGTGGCGCTAAATCATAACGCGGCATCACTTTACCCATCGCCATTTCTGGTGATGCAACACCCCCTTTGCGCAGACGGAATGGGTTAGGGCGACGATCACGACCACGGCGGCGACGTTGACCACTTGCACGCAAGTGGCGTGGTGAACGGCGATTGCGACGTTGTTTTTGATCATCTTGATTTGAGTCAGTAACGTCTTCTACTGCTGGCAGAGTATGCGATTCTGCAGCTTCAAGCGACTCACTAGTGCTCATTGCTGACAAAGGATCCAGCTCTTCATTCGCCACTTGATCTTTAACGCGGATCTGTTTTGGCAGTTTGCGACGCTGACGACGCTCTTTAACTACCGCTACTTTTTCTTCTTTTGGCTCTGCAACTTTGACTTCTTGCTGTGCTTCCGCGGCCAGTTGGCGACCTTGCTCAAGCAGTTTAGCGCTCTTGCTGTCATCGCGTTTGTTACGGCGATCTTGTCGCTCTGCACGTTCGGTTTCTACGCGCTCATTACGTTCTGGCTTTGGTTTGCGATCTTGTGGCTTGCGATTATGGTTGGTCGCCTCTTTCTCATTGCGATCGCTGTTTTCCTCATTGGTGCGACGACGGTTTCTATCGCGAGGGTTACGACGACGGTCATTGTTACGCTCGTTGCGTTCACGGCGCGGTTTATCTTGCTGATTGTTGGTTGCCGCAGGTGTTGCTGCTGTTTCCACTGCTGGCGCTGGCGAGAACAGGTTCGCTAATGCGGTAAACAAACGGCTGAACAAGCCAGGTTGAGTCGGCGCTGCCGTTTTCGCAGGTTGTGGTTCAGCTTTGGCTTTTGGTGCTGGAGCGGGTATGGCTTCGGCAGGTTCTGCGAAGCCTTTTAGTACCGGCTCTTCAATGCGTTTTGGCTTAAGTTCGACATCTGGTGTCTCTTTGCCTTCCGCTTCTTTCATCGCTTCAAGCTTTTTCGGGATCAAGTAAGACAGGATGTCTTGCTCTTCACCGTCACGCACGCGGATCACGTCAAAGTGCGGGGTTTCCATCTCTGAATTCGGCACGATAGTGATACGAACATCTTGATTTTTCTCAATATGATTCACTGAGCGACGTTTTTCGTTCAACAAATAAGAGGCAATCGAGACCGGCACCACGGCAAGAACCTGCGAGGTATTGTCTTTCAGGGCTTCTTCTTCAATCAAACGCAGCACTGATAGCGCTAATGATTCATTGTCACGAATCACGCCGGTACCAGTACAACGAGGACAGATGTGGTGGCTAGCTTCGGCCAAAGATGGGCTTAGTCGCTGACGAGACATCTCCAATAAACCAAAGCGAGAAATACGGCCGATTTGTACACGAGCACGATCAACACGCACCGCTTCACGCAGACGGTTTTCAACTTCACGTTGATGGCGAACTGGAGTCATATCAATGAAATCGATCACCACCAGACCACCGAGGTCACGCAGTCGTAATTGACGTGCAATCTCTTCCGCGGCTTCCAAGTTGGTATTGAGCGCAGTCTCTTCAATATCGCCGCCTTTGGTCGCGCGAGCGGAGTTGATATCAATCGAGGTCAATGCTTCGGTTGGATCGATGACAATAGAGCCACCAGAAGGCAGACGAACTTCACGTTGGAACGCCGATTCAATCTGGCTTTCGATTTGGAAATGGCTAAACAGTGGCACTTCGCCTTCGTATTTTTTGACACGATTGACAAAGTCAGGGCGCACTAAGCGAATATGCTCAAGAGCACGTTCGTAGATGCTGGTACTGTCGATCAGAATTTCACCGATGTCACGGCGCAAGTAATCACGGATTGCACGAACAATCACGTTGCTTTCTTGATGGATCAGGAATGGTGCTGGGTTGGAATCCGAAGCCTGTTTAATCGCACTCCAGTGTTTAAGTAGTACGTTTAAGTCCCACTCCAGCTCTTCTGCACTTTTACCAACACCGGCGGTACGAACAATAAGGCCCATACCTTGTGGCAATTCCAGTGAACTGAGTGCGGATTTTAACTCGGTACGCTCATCACCTTCAATGCGACGAGAAATACCGCCCGCACGAGGGTTATTCGGCATCAGTACCAGATAGCTACCTGCCAGCGAAATAAAGGTGGTCAGAGCTGCGCCTTTACTACCGCGCTCCTCTTTTTCGATCTGTACGATCACTTCTTGGCCTTCGTTCAAAACATCTTTGATGTTAGGACGACCTTGGTAGCTATAACCGCTAGGGAAGTATTCACGCGCAATTTCTTTAAGAGGGAGGAAACCGTGTCGTTCAGCACCGTAGTCAACAAATGCAGCTTCAAGACTGGGTTCAATACGGGTAATGCGGCCTTTGTAGATATTGGCTTTTTTCGATTCGTGTCCTGGGCTTTCAATATCCAGATCGAACAGACGTTGGCCATCAACCAACGCGACACGCAACTCTTCTTTTTGAGTTGCGTTAATTAGCATTCTCTTCATTTAAAAATCTCATGTTCTTATATAGTTTTGATTCTTGTTTTTGTTGCTGTGTTTCGTTTTCACGGTGCCAGATCCCATGGCTTTTTCGATACAGCCTCCCGGCTGGAGGGGATGCTCTAGGGCACATCAGTATTCACAAGCTAGCAATAGCCTGTAAACCGCAATAAAGGCGGAAAGTACTCAACATGAAAGGCGACGAGTAGAGCAACAAAAAGTCTCAAATTCGGTGTCTTACGCCATGTGCTGCACTCAATTTTTCAACTCACTACTCACTAACTTGCTAGAAATTGAACAGTAAATAACAAAATGCTACCAGTTCAGCTCTTGCAGCTGTGAACTATAGCAGTGACAGCTAAAGTCAGCAATCAGCTTTCCAAGCTAGTGTGAATTATTTGCAGGAGATTAAAAAAGAGTAGGGAATAACCTATTGTCCAATGCTGGAAATAAGTGTGAAAAATGACTTATCACTATCTCTACCAGTAATTTAACGCGCAATATTTGTGCTAATTTATTGAAATGGTGCTGCCATCGCGTGAAGATCTAATGAAAATAAATTTTTGTTGCTAAGAAAATGTGATTTTAGCGTGATTCCAGATAGAATAACGCCATGAATGAAATTAGAACTCAAGTCCAGCTCATCGATATTGATGAAGATATGGCAGGTCAGCGCATTGATAATTTTTTGCGCAACCAATTAAAAAGCATCCCTAAAAGCGTAGTTTATCGCATTCTGCGTAAGGGTGAGGTGCGCGTGAATAAAAAGCGCGTTAAAGCGGAATACAAACTGGCCGCCGGCGATGTAGTGCGCGTGCCACCTGTCACGCTAGAAGTGAAAGAGGATCAGCCAGCAGCGCCGAATACCAAACTCAATAAAGTGGCAGAATTAGAACACTGCATTGTCTATGAAGATGAACATTTGTTGATCCTCAATAAGCCTTCGGGGACCGCGGTACACGGTGGCAGCGGTTTACATTTTGGTGCGATTGAAGCATTACGTGCTTTACGTCCGCAAGCGCGTTTTCTTGAACTGGTGCACCGGATTGACCGAGATACCTCGGGAATTTTGCTGGTGGCCAAAAAGCGTTCCGCACTGCGTCATTTGCAAGCTCAGTTTCGCGAAAAAACGGTGCAGAAATACTACTATGCACTAGTGATGGGGCGCTGGGATCCGGAGTGCCGGGTCGTAAATGCGCCGTTACTAAAAAATGAAGTCAACAGTATCGTGCGTGTCAATCCAAACGGTAAACCTTCGGAAACGCGATTTCGCATTGTTGAGCAGTTTAGTGAAGCGACCTTAGTGCAAGCGAGTCCCGTAACTGGGCGCACGCACCAAATCCGTGTCCATACCCAATATATGGGGCATCCAATTGCGTGGGATGATCGCTATGGCGATCGCCGTTTTGATGCTTACACGGCCAAGTTTGGGATTGAACGGCTGTTCTTGCATGCGGCGAACATTCAGTTTGTTCATCCAGCCAGCGAGCAGAAGCTAGATATTCACGCGCCATTAACGGCAAACCTTGAGCAAGCGCTAAACCAACTGCGCCAAGCTCAATCATCGCCAGAGCTGTAAGGAATAACCCTAACTCATAAATTGATGCGCGGTATTCACGTGGACTCACAGGGCGATTTATCGCGCTGTGAGTCATCCACGGTTTAAATCACATTAACCCCTTCTTGTTCAAGCAGATTAATCAATTTAATCAGCGGCAGACCAATCAGCGAATTGGGGTCATCACCTTCTAATCGCTCAAACAGGGCAATGCCTAGTCCTTCACTCTTAAAACTGCCAGCACACTCCAGTGGTCGCTCGACCGCCACATAGTTGCGGATCATTGATTCAGACAAGGTTCGAAAATGAACCGTAAACGTATCGTAAACCACCTGAATTTTCTGGGTTTGGTTATTAAAAAGGGCGAGTCCAGTATAAAAGGTGATCGCTTTGCCACTTTGTCGTGACAGTTGCTCCACCGCCTTTTCTATGGTTAAGGGTTTGCCGATGATTTGACCGTCAATCACGCACACCTGATCGGAGCCAATCACTAAACTCGGTTCAGGCAAAAAACAGCTGCGTGCTTTGTGTTCGGCTAAACGCATCACCAATTGGATTGGGCTTTCACCGATTAAAGGCGTTTCATCACAATCGGGTTTCGCACTAACAAAAGGTAGCTTGAGTTTGGTCAGAATTTGTTGGCGAAATGGTGAGGTGGAAGCTAAAACTAGTTGGTAATTTTGCATTTTACTTTACAATCATCGCGTGTTTGACAGCAGCATAACGTATCCTAATGCGCTGTTCATAATGCTCTCTGTGGAAAGGGAAAAAAAACTAAGTTTTTTGCCTTTTTCTTTGACTAAACCTGTTTTGGAAGATAATATTCGCGCCCTATGCAAAAGGTAAAAATACCGCGAACGGTTGATCCAGCTAAAGCGGCTCAGAAGAGATTAGATTTTGATGGCATCATCCAAATCAGTCTGTTCAAGCGCTTAGAGGAGTCAGTCGCAGGCGTTAAACGCGACGCTGAAGTTTCATTGTCATTTGAGATTGATGAACAGCAACTCGTTGTTATCTCTGGTAAAGCTAACATCGAAGTTGATTTAGAGTGTCAGCGCTGTAACGAGGTTTTCGCACATGAGTGTGAAGTTGACTTTACTTATACCCCTTATTTAGGGCGTAAAAGTGAAGAAGACGCCCCAGACGAGTATGATTTGGTAGATCTAAACGAGTTTGGTGAGGTTAACCTAGTTCAGTTAGTTGAAGACGAGTTCATCTTAAATTTGCCTCAAGTTGCAATGCATGACGAAGCGGATTGTAGCGTTGATTCAGACAATTTGGTGTTTGGTGAACTTCCAGAAGAAGTTTTGGAAGAGAAACCGAATCCATTCGATGTTTTAAAAAGCTTGAAGAAGTAATTCGCTAAGCATTCTTAACATAGGAGTAGGGTCAATGGCCGTACAACAAAACCGTAAAACACGTTCAAGACGTGGTATGCGTCGTTCACACGATGCGCTAACTGCTGCAGCGCTATCTGTAGACGCAACTTCAGGTGAAACTCACCTACGCCACAATGTAACTGCTGAAGGTTACTACCGTGGTAAAAAGGTTATCAACAAGTAAGGTTGACCTTTGCAAAATTTAACCGTTGCACTTGATGCAATGGGCGGGGACTTCGGTCCACGCGTTACAGTGCCTGCCGCCGTGCAGGCACTGTCACATTTCCCAGAGCTAAAAGTGATCTTAGTGGGTGATCAACATCAGATCGCTCAACAACTCTCCCTACTTGGTTATTCTGCCAATGCTCGTTTAAGTATTGTGCACAGTGACCGAGTTATCTCTAACTCTGAAAAACCTTCGTTGGCATTACGCAATAGTGCTGGTAGTTCCATGGGTATGGCGATTGATCTGGTTGCCGATAACCAGGCGGATGCTTGTGTCAGTGGTGGTAACACCGGTGCCCTGATGGCGCTATCCCGTTTTCGTCTTAAACTGTTACCTGGTATTGATCGTCCGGCGTTGGTTTCTGCTTTACCTACGGTATCCGGCGGTAAAACTTGGATGCTGGATCTCGGTGCCAATGTGTCGAGTGATGCGGATTCTTTGTTCCAATTTGCGGTGATGGGAGCGGCGCTAGCTGAGCAACATTTACGCCACGCACCTAGAGTTGCCATTTTAAATATCGGCGCAGAAGAGATTAAAGGTAATGACCTGGTTAAGCGCTGCGCGGAGATGCTGACCCAAACCCAAGAGATCAATTTCATTGGTTATATTGAGGGCAATCAGCTATTAACCAATAGCGCAGATGTGATAGTGTGCGATGGCTTTGTGGGAAATGTCTGCCTTAAAGCGTGTGAAGGAACAGCGCAACTCTTTATCGATAAGTTAAAAAAATCGCTTTTAGCCTCATCCATAAAGGGTTGGATTGCAAGAAAACTGTTTTCTGAGCTCTTTACTGAATTAAAAACCCTGAACCCCGACCAGTATAACGGCGCAAGTTTGCTAGGATTGCGCGGCATTGTCATTAAGAGTCATGGAAGTGCTGATGTATCCGCTGTTGTCAATGCAATTTGTGAGGCGGTGCATGAGGTGAAACGACAAGTACCCAGCCGTATAAGCGATCGTTTGGAAGCGGTTTTACTCGAGAGGCATTATTAGTCTTCATGTATAGCAAAATTTTAGGTACTGGCAGCTACTTGCCATCTCAGGTGCGTACTAACGCAGATTTAGAGAAAATGGTAGAGACCAGTGATGAGTGGATTGTTGCTCGTACTGGTATCCGCGAACGTCGCATTGCCGCTGACAATGAAACGGTGGCCGATATGGCTTTCTATGCGGCACAAAATGCGATAGCAATGGCCGGTATCGATAAAAATGATATTGATATGATTATCGTTGCCACCACCAGTGCGAGTCACGCTTTCCCCTCCGCTGCTTGTCAAGTGCAAGGTAAGCTGGATATTAAAGGTTGCCCTGCATTTGATTTGGCGGCCGCTTGCTCTGGTTTTATGTACGCGCTCTCGATTGCCGATCAACAGGTTAAATCTGGGGCATGTAAAAATATTTTGGTGATCGGTGCGGATGCACTGTCCAAAACTTGTGATCCGACCGATCGCTCCACGGTTATTTTGTTTGGTGATGGCGCAGGTGCCGTAGTGGTTGGAGCCAGCAATGAGCCAGGTATTCTTTCAACGCATATCCACGCCGATGGTCAATTTGGTGATTTATTGAGCCTTGAAGTGCCTGAACGTGGTGGCAGCAGTGATAAATGGCTGCACATGGCGGGTAACGAAGTATTCAAAGTGGCAGTGACACAACTGTCTAAATTGGTGGTCGATACGCTGCAAGCCAATAACATGGATAAATCAGAGCTGGATTGGTTGGTTCCCCATCAGGCTAACTATCGGATTATCTCGGCGACAGCGAAAAAACTGGCTATGTCATTAGATCAAGTGGTGGTCACGCTAGACCGCCACGGCAATACGTCGGCAGCGACAGTGCCAACGGCATTGGATGAAGCGGTACGTGATGGGCGTATTCAGCGCGGGCAAACTCTATTGCTCGAAGCGTTTGGTGGCGGTTTCACTTGGGGCTCGGCGCTGGTGAAATTCTAAATCCACAATCAATGTTGATTTTAAGGAGTCGTAAGGCTCCTTATCCATTATGAGATAAAGGAAAGAGTTATGAGTAAGTTTGCTATCGTATTCCCAGGTCAGGGCTCGCAAGCGGTTGGGATGCTGGCTGATCTTGCACAGCAATATGAGGTGGTAAAACAGACTTTCGCACAAGCGTCTGAAGTGTTGGGTTACGATCTATGGGCTCTGGTGCAAGATGGACCGATCGAAGATCTCAACCAAACTTTTCGCACTCAGCCAGCTCTGCTTGCGGCTTCGGTGGCGATTTGGCGTGTATGGCAACAACTAGAATTACCACAACCGGCGGTATTGGCTGGTCACAGCTTAGGTGAATATTCGGCATTAGTCTGTGCAGGAGTGATCGATTTTAAACAAGCGATCAAGCTGGTTGAGCTGCGTGGACAATTGATGCAACAAGCGGTGCCTGCTGGTACTGGTGCGATGTATGCAATTATTGGCTTAGATGATCAAGCCATTGCCAAAGCTTGTGCTGATGCAGCGCAAGGTGAAGTGGTTTCTCCGGTCAACTTTAACTCACCAGGCCAAGTGGTGATCGCTGGTCAAAAAGATGCGGTAGAGCGTGCTGGAGCTCTGTGTAAGGAAGCGGGCGCTAAGCGTGCGTTGCCACTGCCGGTTTCTGTGCCATCACATTGCGCGCTGATGAAGCCTGCTGCCGATGAATTGGCAAAAACTTTAGCAGAGCTTGAATTCAATGCGCCACAAATTCCCGTCATCAATAACGTGGATGTGATTGCCGAAACCGATCCGGCTAAGATTAAGTTGGCACTGGTTCGCCAGCTCTACAGCCCAGTACGTTGGACCGAGTGTGTGGAACAAATCAGCGCTCAGGGGGTCGAAAAACTGCTTGAGATGGGACCAGGTAAGGTATTGACTGGTCTGACTAAACGTATTGTCAAAACCCTTGAAGGAGCTGCGGTGAACGATGTGGCTTCTTTGGATGCGTTAAAATAATAACAGGAATAAAACATGACTCAATTCATGAGCTTAGAAGGCAAGGTCGCCCTAGTAACCGGCGCGAGCCGCGGTATTGGTAAAGCGATTGCTGAATTGTTGGTTGAGCGCGGTGCGCGAGTGATTGGTACTGCGACAAGCGAAAGTGGCGCGCAAGCGATTAGCGACTACTTAGGTGATAATGGCAAAGGCATGGCACTGAACGTGACCAATCTTGAGTCAATCGAAGCGGTAGTGAAAACCATCGCAGATGAGTTTGGTGGCATCGATATTTTGGTTAACAATGCTGGTATCACCCGTGATAACCTGTTAATGCGTATGAAAGAAGAAGAGTGGTCAGACATTATTGATACCAATCTGACTTCGATTTTCCGTCTATCTAAAGCCGTATTGCGTGGCATGATGAAAAAACGCCAAGGCCGCATTATCAATGTCGGTTCGGTTGTGGGTACGATGGGCAACGCGGGTCAAACAAACTATGCTGCAGCGAAAGCGGGTGTGATTGGTTTTACTAAATCGATGGCACGTGAAGTGGCATCGCGTGGCGTAACAGTGAACACTGTGGCTCCGGGTTTTATCGAAACGGATATGACCAAAGCGCTGAATGATGAGCAACGTGCAGCAACCTTAACCCAAGTTCCAGCTGGGCGTTTGGGCGATCCGCGTGAAATAGCATCAGCGGTGGCTTTCTTAGCCTCACCAGAAGCAGCTTACATCACCGGTGAAACACTGCATGTTAACGGTGGCATGTACATGATCTAAACGGCTTGCTTCATGATCCGGTACTGAACTGTCGAGTTGTGAGGCGAATTTAGATGAAAAGTGTCGATAACATGCACGATGTTTATGCATGACTTATATCAAATATGGTGTGAATTTCGGTTAAAGTCGGCTAATTTGTGGTTAGACCAGAAACCTCACACTTGCAACTTTCCCTAGTTCGAATAAACTACGGAATCATCGCATTAGGCGAAATCTGTAAAGGAAAAGAAAAAATGAGCAACATCGAAGAACGCGTAAAGAAAATCATCGTTGAACAGCTAGGTGTAGACGAAGCAGAAGTGAAGCATGAATCTTCTTTCGTTGATGATCTGGGTGCAGATTCTCTTGACACTGTTGAGCTAGTAATGGCTCTGGAAGAGGAATTCGATACTGAAATTCCTGATGAAGAAGCAGAGAAGATCACGACTGTTCAAGCTGCGATCGATTACGTGACCAACAACGCTCAGTAATCTCTCCCCAGGCGGCCTACTGGCCGCCTGAATTTTTATTAGTTCTCAACACCCTCTCATTTCAATTTCAATTCCGGAGAATATGATCGTGTCCAAGCGTCGCGTTGTTGTCACTGGCATGGGTATGTTGTCACCGGTAGGCAACACGGTAGAGTCATCTTGGCAAGCTTTGTTAAACGGCCAAAGCGGTATCGTCAACATTGAGCATTTCGACACTACCAATTTTTCTACTCGTTTCGCAGGGTTAGTCAAAGGCTTTGACTGCGAACAGTACATGTCAAAAAAAGATGCCCGCAAAATGGATTTATTTATCCAGTATGGTATTGCGGCGGGTATCCAAGCTCTACAAGATTCGGGTTTAGTCGTCACGGAACAAAATGCGACACGCATTGGTGTTGCGATTGGTTCTGGGATCGGTGGTCTTGAACTTATCGAAACGGGTCACCAAGCATTAATTGATAAAGGCCCACGTAAGGTTAGCCCTTTCTTTGTGCCATCGACCATTGTCAACATGATTGCTGGTAATTTGTCGATCATGCGCGGTTTACGTGGCCCTAATATTGCTATTTCAACCGCTTGTACCACTGGCCTACATAATATTGGCCATGCAGCACGCATGATTGCTTACGGCGATGCGGATGCGATGGTCGCAGGTGGCGCTGAAAAAGCCTCTACACCTCTGGGTATGGCTGGTTTCGGTGCAGCAAAAGCACTTTCAACTCGTAACGATGAACCGCAAAAAGCTTCTCGTCCTTGGGACCAAGATCGTGATGGTTTCGTGTTGGGTGACGGTGCGGGTGTGATGGTGCTCGAAGAGTATCAACACGCGAAAGCGCGCGGTGCGAAAATTTACGCCGAAGTGGTTGGTTTTGGGATGTCTGGTGATGCTTATCACATGACTTCACCAAGTGAAGACGGCTCTGGTGGCGCCTTGGCGATGGAAGCCGCAATGCGTGATGCGGGTGTGACTGGCGAACAAATTGGCTATGTCAATGCGCACGGTACCTCAACACCGGCAGGCGATGTTGCTGAAGTGAAAGGCATCAAACGTGCTTTAGGTGAAGCGGGCAGCAAACAAGTGCTGATTTCTTCCACCAAATCGATGACGGGTCATTTGCTTGGGGCGGCTGGTTCTGCTGAAGCGATTATCACAGTGATGTCATTAGTTGATCAAATCGTTCCTCCGACCATCAATCTGGATAATCCAGAGCCTGGTTTGGATGTCGATTTGGTACCGCATGTGGCGCGTAAAGTCGAGAATATGGAATACGCGATGTGTAATTCATTTGGCTTTGGTGGCACTAACGGTAGCTTGATTTTCAAACGCATGTAAAAACTTCACCACTCTTTACTTGAGTTCACACGGCTTGATGCATAGCATTGAGCCGTTTCTTTTTATGGAGTCCGAGCATGTACTGGGTGAATGGAAAGCGAGGTAATGAGCGACCGATTGATGATCGTTCTTTTCAATATGGCGATGGTTGCTTTACCACTCTACTAACTCAGCACGGTCAAGCGCTGCTTTGGCCGCAGCATCAAGCCCGCTTACAAGCTTGCCTTAAAGCGCTACATATTACCGAGCCCGATTGGTCAGCGGTGTGGCAAGGTGTGCAGGCGATGATACGCAGTGATGCGCAAGCAGGGATAAAAATTCATATTAGCCGAGGTACCGGCGGACGTGGTTACAGTCCTACTCAAGTTAGCGAATCCAGTGTTACTATTAGCGCGTTTGCTTTTCCTAGCCATTATGAGCAGTGGCGTAACGCGGGTGTGTCATTAGGCATTTGCCAGCAGCGAATGGGGTTAAATCCGCTGCTGGCTGGACATAAACATAATAATCGTTTGGAGCAGATTTTACTCAAACGTGAAATGGATGTGGCGGGTTGGGATGATGGTGTTTGTTTAGACATCGATGACCAAGTGATTGAAACTACTGCCGCCAATTTATTCTGGTGTAAAGATGGCCAGCTTTATACCCCTAGTTTACACCATGCCGGCGTTGCCGGTGTTGCACGAGGTCAGATACTCAAACTTGCCCAGCAGTTATCGATTCCGCTAGTGATTGACCGGTTTGGTATCGAAAGCTTGTTGGCGGCAGATGAAGTGTTCATTACCAATGCGTTACTGGTGATTGCGCCAGTGACACAGATAGGTGAACACTCGCTGGATATAGGTAGTATGACGCGACGTTTCCAGGAGAGTAGTAATTCGTGATTAAAAAGCTAGTATTGATTTTTGTCGTTCTGATCTGCGCTGCTGTAGGCAGTTATGCTTATTTTGTCAAACAAATGGATAACTATCTTGCGCAGCCTTTGCTGATAGAGCAAGCCCAGTTGGTGACCATAGCTCCTGGGACAAGTTTGAATCGAGAGCTGACAGTGCTCACCGAACAAGCGTGGATCAATGCCAGTTTTGTTGCCGATTGGGTGCGTCGCTTTCATCCTGAGTTATCGCAAATTAAAGCCGGGACATATCAATTACAACCTAACATGAGTCTACAGCAAGCTTTGGCTTTGTTGGTGGCCGGTAAAGAGCATCAATTTGCGGTGACCTTTGTTGAGGGTAGCCGTTTCCAAGAATGGCGTACTATCTTGGCCAATAATCCTTATATTACCCAGCAATTAACGGGTCTTTCGGAGGCGGAAATTGCCAAGGCCTTGGGGTTGCAACATGAAAAATTAGAAGGCTTATTTTTGGCTGAAACTTACCATTTCATTAAAGGTACTAGCGATTTAGACATTCTCAAACGTGCTAATCAAAAGTTAGAGCAGTTTTTGCAGGTGACTTGGGAGCATCGCCAAAAAGGCTTACCGATCCAAACCGCTTATGAAGCTTTGATTTTGGCTTCCATTATCGAAAAAGAGACCTCGATTGCTGATGAACGTGAGCGAATTGCCGCCGTGTTTATCAATCGGCTTAATAGGCGCATGCGGTTACAGACCGATCCTACGGTGATCTACGGTATGGGAGAAGCTTATGATGGCAATATTCGCAAGAAAGATTTACGAGAACGCACCCCATATAATACCTATGTGATCAATGGATTACCTCCAACTCCGATCGCTATGCCCGGTGAGGCTTCGATTTATGCGGCATTAAATCCGGAACAAAGTGATTACCTTTACTTTGTGGCGAGCGGTGAGGGCGGACATAATTTCTCGAAAACACTCGCTGACCATAATCGTGCGGTACGTAATTATCTTAAAAAACTTAGAAAAAAAACATGAACGCAAAATTTATCGTAATCGAAGGGCTTGAGGGTGCTGGAAAGAGTACCGCGATCCAAATGGTAGTGGAAACCTTACAGCAACATGGTATTCAGTCAATCGCCTGCACTCGTGAGCCGGGCGGGACCGTATTAGCCGAAAAGTTACGCGCCTTAGTCAAAGAAGAGCATCCGGGAGAAGTGTTGCAAGACATCACCGAATTGCTGCTCGTGTACGCTGCGCGGGTACAACTGGTGGAAAATGTGATTAAGCCGGCTTTAGCCCAAGGAACTTGGGTGGTTGGCGATCGGCATGATATGTCTTCACAAGCTTATCAAGGTGGTGGACGGCAGATTGCGGCTGCGACAATGCACAGTTTAAAACAAACCGCGTTGGGGGATTTTAAACCAGACTTAACCTTATATCTGGATATTGATCCGAAACTGGGTTTGCAGCGAGCTCGTGGCCGTGGTGAGCTGGATCGGATTGAAAAGATGGATATCGGTTTTTTTGAACGTGCTCGTCAGCGTTATCTTGAACTGGCCCACAGTGATGAGACGGTGGTATTGATTAATGCGGCTCAATCGATTGAACAGGTGACGACCGATATTCGCGTCGCGGTTGAAGCCTGGTTAAGTCAGATTAATCATGTCTAGTCTTACGCCTCTTTACCCTTGGCTTAGCCCTGTGTATCAGTCATGGCATACAACATTGGCAAGCGGACAGTTGGCGAGTGCGACCCTCGTCCAAGCGGCGGAAGGATTAGGTGCAGAAAGCTTGGTTGAGTCTATGGCTCGCAGCATCATTTGCGCCAGTCGTGACTCGCAGCCGTGTGGCTTTTGCCATAGCTGTGCTTTACTGCAGGCGGGTCATCATCCGGATCTGCATTATGTGCGACCTGAAAAGCCGGGTAAGGCGATTTCGGTTGATCAAATCCGGCATATTAATCGGATTGCTCAAGAATCATCGCAGCTCGCGGGTTATCGTTTGATTGTGATCGATCCAGCGGATGCGATGAACGAATCGGCTGCGAATGCGTTGCTGAAAACATTAGAAGAGCCACCTTTACACTGTTTGTTTATCTTAGTCACGTCCCGGATCCAGCAACTGCTACCGACCATTATCAGCCGTTGTCAACGCTGGGTGATCCCAAGCCCTACGCCTGATGTCGTGCAGGAGTGGTTACAAGCTCAGGCGATTGATGCGCCAGGCTATGCGTTGCATCTTTGTTCGGATTCACCACTGAAAACTCAAGCGTTTATGCAGCAAGGCGGGATCGCCAAGTATCGCGAGCTTGAAGCTCTGTTTATTGCGGCCGTTAACGGTGATGTTAATGCCCAATTAAAGTTTATTTCATTGATTAATAATGATTTAAACCAAGGACTTTATTGGGTTTGGTGCTGGCTAACGGATGCGCAAAAAATTCAGTTTGGGGTGCAGCAAAGCGATGCAACGCCACTTAGCGCCGAATTAGCCAACCGCCTGACTTATCATCAGCTTTATACCCAGACCGCGGCATTGCAAGCTCTCATCGATCAGCTGCGCCAATTTACTGGGTTGAATAGTGAACTATTGCTCCTGCAATGGTTTTATCAATGGATTAATGAGGAAATATGTTTGTAGATTCACACTGTCATCTCGACAAATTGGATTACCAAGATTTGCACACGGATGTGAATGATGTGATTACCAAAGCTCGACAAGCCAAAGTTGAGCACTTACTTACGGTAGGCGTTACGCTCGATGCTTTTCCGAATATGTTGGCCATGATTGAGCCCTTTGCTCAAGTGTATGTTTCCTGTGGTGTGCATCCTTTAGATGTAGAGAGTGAGTTTTCGCTTGCCACATTCCTGCAGTATGCGCAACACCAGAAAGTGGTGGCGATTGGCGAAACGGGGTTAGATTATCATTATCAGCCACAAACCGCAGAGTTACAGAAATTACGCTTTCGGCAGCAGATCGATGTTGCGGTTGAGCTGAATAAGCCATTGATCATTCATACACGTGATGCCCAACAAGATACGTTACAACTGCTAAAGGCAGGGCGGGCGGAGCGCTGTGGTGGGGTGATCCACTGTTTTACTGAAGATTTGCCGTTTGCTGAAGCGGCGATTGATCTCGGTTTTTATATTTCGATTTCTGGGATTGTCACTTTTCGGCAAGCAACGGCGCTTAAAGAAGTGGTAAAAGCATTGCCTTTAGAACGGCTCTTGATTGAGACCGATTCACCGTATTTATCACCAGTCCCACATCGTGGCAAACAAAATCAGCCAGCGTATGTCGTCGAGGTCGCGGCGTATATCGCTCAGCTTAAAGGGATTTCACTTACCGAAGTCGCTGCAAAAACCAGCGAAAACTTCAGAAATCTTTTTTTGCGATGAGAACTATTGTTGCGTAAAAAATAAACGGTAAATGATTTTTTATCGGTTAAACATTATAACAAATTAAAAAATAGCGAACATTTAGGCTGATTGATGGAAAATGGAGCAAAAATCATCAAATTGTAAATTTGTTGCAAAAAATAACATACAAGGCGATTTTATTTATCCTGTGAAATTAATGCTTTTTTATTTTTTGTTATTAAAAACAATGACATGACTTGTGTTGGTGGTGTTTGGGTGTGAGCGGGTGACTGTGATCCGCCTATTACTTTGAAACTAAATTTCATTCCAAACTAGAAAAATTAACGGCCATCAATATATATTTAGAGCCGGAAAATATAATGCATGAGTGTTACATTTTTCATTCAGTACTGGCATTAAGGCTACGGGGGGCCGTCAGAACTGAACCATTCTAATAACTTTATCAGGAGCATAAATACATGAAAGCTTTCTTTAGTAAACTTTCACAATCAATTATGTTACCCATCGCACTGCTGCCTGCAGCGGGTATTATGTTGGGTATCGGGGGGAGTTTTACCAACCCTACCATGATCGAAGCGTACCAAATCGGTGTGCTGCAAGACGGAACCGTTCTAAATAGTTTCCTACAAGTTATGACTGCGGCGGGTGGTATTGTATTTGCTAACTTGCCAGTCATGTTCGCTTTGGCGATCGCGGTAGGTTTTGCTCGTGCCGAGAAAGGTGCAGCAGCACTGGCGGCGCTGATCTCTTACCTGGTAATGAACGTTGCGATTGCTAAGACTTTGGTTGTGGCCAACATGATCAACTTAGATACCAACACTGTGGTACTGATGGGTAGCGAATATCCAGGGGTACTGGCTGATATGCTGGGTATTTCTAATACACTAAGTATGGGTGTGTTTGGTGGTCTGATCGCTGGTGCGGTAACTGTGGTATTGCACAATAAATACCATGATGCCAAATTACCAGATTACCTAGGTTTCTTCGGTGGTGCTCGTTTCGTACCTATCATCAGCGCATTTGCTGCGTTGTTCTACGGTATTGTTCTGACTTTCATTTGGCCATTCTTTGGTGCTGCATTCGGTGCCATCGGTGCTGCGCTAGGTGAAATGACTGCATCAGGTCACGGTTACATTGCTTCTTTGATCTTCGGTATCATTGAACGTTCTCTGATCCCTGTTGGTCTGCATCACGTTTTCTACTTGCCTCTATGGCAGACTGAGATTGGTGGTACTGCTCAGATCGCTGGTGAGTTGATCAAAGGTACACAGAACATCTTCTTTGCTTCTCTGGCAACCGGTGATTTCTCTCAATTTACTTCAACTAACTTTATGACTGGTAAATTCCCGTTCATGATGTTTGGTCTACCTGCAGCTGCTTATGCAATGTATACCCTAGCAGATGACAACAACAAGAAAGCCGCTGGTGGTCTGTTGTTCTCAGTTGCTCTGACTGCATTCCTGACTGGTATTACTGAGCCAATTGAATTCACTTTCTTGTTCCTAGCTCCAGCGCTGTACTATGCGATCCACGTTCCTCTAGCGGGTCTGTCATTCATGCTGATGGATATGCTGAACGTTAAAGTGGGTATGACTTTCAGTGGCGGTTTCATCGACTTCAGCTTGTTTGGTATTTTGCCAGGTGTAACTGGTGCTGAAAACAACTGGTACTTTATCCCTGTAGTGGGTATTGCTTACGCATTCGTTTACTTCTTTGTCTTCCGCTGGTTCATCGTTAAATTTGATGTGAAAACCCCAGGTCGCAAAGGTAGTGCCGTAGCAGTAGTGTCTAAGCAAGATTACCATGCAGCAAAAGATGGCGCGGCTGGCAGCAATCAAAAAGCGCAAGACATGATTGAAGCTCTGGGTGGTGCAGAAAACATCGTTGATGTTGATGCATGTATCACTCGTCTGCGCATCACAGTAAAAGATGGTGCTCAAGTGAAAGATAACGATTTCTGGACTCAACAGCTTGGTGCTCGTGGTCTGGTTAAAGTTGGTGACACTGGCATTCAAGCCATCTATGGCGCTGAAGCTGCAGGTTACAAAGCTCAAATCAACGCTCTGCTTGGTAAGTAATGAGTATTGGTGACAAATTTAGAAGAACCGGAGCCTTTATCATCGACGTCATGGTGGCGAAGATGTTCACTCAGGTGGTGGTAACGGTTCTGATGGCGATGGTGACAGGGCTCTTTAGTGATAAAACTTCAGGGCTATCGTTAAACGATGCGATGGCTCTGCCAGTTTTGTTATTGATGATGCTGTTAATGTTATTACTGTTTATCGGTGTATATCTTGGTTTCGGTGCGATTTGCTTTAAGCAGATTGGCAAGTCACTGGGTAAATATCTGCTTCGAGTGGACAGTGGTGATTGGATCAAGCCGAAAGATTTGTCGTTATACTTAGCTCGCGAAAAAGAGAAGATAGTGTTTTTCTGCGCCACATTAGGATTGTATGCCGTTTATTCGGCAATTCAGTTCTACATGTATGGTGTTGAACCACTGCATGATACAAGAGCAAAGAAAAACGCTTGAACAATTGATACCCCGAAAGCCCGCAAAAAATGCGGGCTTTTTGTCGTTATCCCTAAACTAGCGTTTTTCGTGGTAGTGATAGGTGATAGCCTATTATCGGTAAATCATCCCCTTAATTATAAGAAGCTTGGTTTGGTGGCTGAACAAAGTTTGCGTGGTATCAAGAGATCTTGAGATCTGGAAAAATATAATGGTTACATTTTTGCTGGCTCCTAATCGTTAGGTTGTCAGGGCATGCCGTTGGCCTTGCTAGTAATTTGATCAGGAGGATAAACATGTTTAAGCACGCTTTTGCAAATTTGCAAAAGGTTGGTAAAGCTCTGATGTTACCCGTATCAGTATTGCCGATTGCTGGTATCTTGTTAGGGGTTGGGGCGGCTAATTTTAGTTGGTTACCAGAGGTGATTTCTCATCTGATGGAACAAGCTGGGGGCTCGGTATTTGGTCAAATGGCGCTGTTGTTTGCGGTTGGCGTCGCACTTGGTTTTACTAATAATGATGGTGTGTCCGGTCTGTCAGCGATGGTTGGCTACAGCATCATGGTCGCGACCCTGAATGTGATGGCGACGGCCATGGGGGTTGATAAAATAGACACGGGTGTGTTGGGCGGTATCCTCGCTGGCGGTGTGGCAGCATGGTCTTTCAACCACTTCTATAAAATTCAGTTGCCAGAATACTTAGGTTTTTTTGCTGGTAAACGTGCGGTACCGATCATTACTGGCTTTATCTCAATTGCACTTGGTGTGATGTTGTCATTGATTTGGCCTCCGGTTGGGGCGGTGATTGGTTCATTTTCTGATTGGGCGGCTAACCAAAATCCGGTGACCGCATTTGGTCTCTATGGCCTCGTTGAGCGCGCATTGCTCCCATTTGGCTTGCATCATATTTGGAACGTACCATTTTTCTATCAAGCGGGTTCTTGTGTTAACGGTGTTGGTGACACGGTCAGTGGGATCATGACTTGTTTCTTGACCGCAGATGAGGCCTCACGTACGGCAGGTAATGGTTTTGGTCAGTTAGCTGGCGGCTATTTGTTTAAAATGTTTGGTCTACCCGCAGCCGCTTTTGCCATTGCCCATTCGGCTAAACCAGAAAATCGTGCCAAAGTTATGGGCATCATGGCCTCTGCTGCGCTGACGTCATTTTTAACCGGGATTACCGAACCGATTGAATTTTCGTTCTTGTTTGTTGCGCCTATCCTGTATGCGATCCATGCGGTATTAGCGGGTTTAGCTTATGTACTAACCAACGCATTCGATGTGGTGCATGGTCATGCGTTCTCGAATGGTTTCATTGATCTGGTTGTGCAATCGCCACGCGCAGATAACGTATGGCTACTCGTTGGGTTAGGTATGGGTTATGCGCTACTGTACTACCTAGTTTTCAGATCAGTGATCCGGATATTGAACCTAAAAACGCCAGGGCGTGAAGATGAAAATGTCGACATCGTGATGTCTAGTAGCAATCAACTGGCGGGTGAGCTCGTGGCGGCATTTGGTGGTAAATCCAATATCAGCAGCTTAGATGCGTGTATTACTCGCTTGCGTGTCACTGTGGTCGATACCGCGTTGGTTGATCAAGACCACTTGAAGCAGCTAGGGGCGGCAGGGGTGGTTATGGTGTCTGGTGGTGTACAAGCGATTTTCGGTACTAAGTCGGATAACTTAAAAACGGAAATGGATGATTGGATCCGTACTCACGGCTAATATCATGCTTACTGTAATGAGAAAGGAGACCTTCGGTCTCCTTTGTATTGTGTGATAGTCGGTTCAGTTAGTGAATGTAACCGCAAGCCATCGTGGATCTTGTTTCCCGATTGGTGATGGGAGCCGTTTGGCCAATTTACGATGATTGTTTATCCATCGCTTTTTTGATACAGATGGCAGCCCCACCCCATGTGATGCCGAGACCAAGTATCATCATGATAATTGCACTGAATGTCATTAGTGAGCCTCCTTTTGTGAGCCTGCATTGATAAGAATTCCGGTCATAAATAGGGCGGCGATAATCGCCCAGCCGAGGGTTAAATCGTAACCGCCATAGCCCTCAGTCAAGAGCTCTTGCAGTTTGGTTGCGACAATAATCGCCAAAATAACCGGTGAAATGAAACGCAAACAGAGATCAAACCAAATTCCCACTTTGAAATCAGAAATACTATTAGCATATTTGCGTACATCGGAAATTTTTAGCAACCAGCTCATTAGGAGCAGCTCGACTAAACAACTGGCCATGATCCCAACGTTGTTGGCAAAATGGTCAACCAGATCCAGCAGCAACAAACCGCCATTGGTGGCAAATGCCATGGAAACGAGTACTCCGCTACCAATCACGATATTGGCGGCCTTTTTGCGGCTCCAACCGAGTTTGTCAATAATCGCTGAGGTGACCGCTTCCATAATCGAAATATGCGAACTGAGGCCTGCAACCACTAAGGCGAGGAAGAATAAAGGCCCTAGAATATAAGGGATCGGCAGTAAATTGATCGCGGCGGGTAAGGTAACAAAAGCGAGACCAACGCCAGAGGAAACCACCTCGGTGAGCGGTTTGCCTTGCTCTTGCGCCATATAGCCGAGTACCGAAAAGATCATGATACCGGCTAGGATCGAGAAGCCACAGTTGATCAGCACGGTCATAAACGCGTTATTGGTGATATCGGATTTCTCGGGCAGATAACTCGAGTAGGCTAACATAATCGCGAAACCGATACTCAAAGTGAAAAATATCTGCCCGTAAGCCGCCGCCCACACCTTCACATCCCAAATTTTGCTGAAATCAGGTTGGAACATGTAGTTCACACCATCCAATGCACCGGGTAGGAAAATCATCCGCGCGATGAGCAGCAGTACCATGATAAATAACACCGGCATCATGATTTTAGACGCTCGTTCAATGCCTTTTTTCACACCACCGACAATAGCGGCGTAAGTGATGATCCAAGCGAGCAGCATAGCAAAGGCTATTTGCCACTGAATACCGCCTAATTGGGTTGGTGAATTATCACCCAGTTTGAGATATTCACTGAAGAAGAAGGCATTGGTATCGGTGCCCCAACTTTGGCTAAATGACATCCCAAAATAGGAAATAGCCCAGCCAATTACCGCAACATAATACACGGCAATCAGTGCCGCAATACCGACTTGAAACCAACCTAGCCACTCAAATTTAGTATGAATTTTGGCGAGGGTTTTCGGTGCAGAACCACGATTTTTTTGTCCCATGCTGAACTCGAGGATCATAAACGGGATCCCCGCAGTGATCATCGCGAAAAGATAAGGAATGAAGAATGCGCCTCCACCATTTTCGTAAGCCATATAAGGGAAACGCCAGATGTTTCCCAGGCCAATCGCTGACCCTACGGCAGCTAACACGAATCCTACTCGGGATCCCCATTGTTCTCGTTTCATAAACAACTCCTTGTCATATCCTAGGGGATGAAACTATTCGTCAGCACTTGCTGAATCTGAGAATGGCAACACCTAAGTCACCGGTACGGTGTTTGTCCGATAAACTTTTGTGCTATCATCCATGATTCCGCAAAAAGTTAGTTATATATATCGATTGCTGAGTGAAAACCTAGAATTTTATTCTTAGTTATGCGCTGTGTGTTTGCGAAAACTGAAATAATCAGCTAGGCAATCGTTTGAGACTACCGTGTTATTGATTGAGTGGCAATACAATCGGTTGGTTGGATTTATGTTAAAACAAGGTTGTATTTGTTTTGTATGTCAACTTATAGCGAGCAATATCGGGCAACTTAGTGACGAATCTAGTGAATATGACTGAAGTATCGGCTCATCATCAATACAATTGTCTAAGATTAAACAAAGCGTATTTGTCCAAAAAAACACCACACTCTAGAAGGTATATCCCGTTTTGTGAGTCTGTTAAAACTTGCTTTATAGGCGGATAGTCAGCCCAATTTGCACCGAAGCTTGATTGAGCCAATCGGACTTAAATTTTATGACACAGTTTTCTGAAGATGGCAGAGTACAGTTTGCGCTTGAATCATTGTCAACCATCGAGCCTAGCCAGCGAAGTTGTGCATTGAGCGCAATGTGTGTCGCGATTCTATATTCCAACCCACCAAAGGCACTCGCGGAGAAGCCGTATTTATTATCGGCCCAGCTTACATCGGTGTAGGTACCGCCAATGCCTAAGCCAAGGAAAGAGGAGAGCTGTGGTGACATCGGGTAGTAAATGCTACTTTGAAAATGCAGCGAATGCAGATGCGCATCTTGATTAGGCAGGGTTTCAACTTGAGTGGGTTGGGCGGAATAAAATAAGCCGACTCGCCCTTTTTCATAGGGCATTTCAAGCGCTATAGCATAGTGAGTCGAACTATCCAGATTATATTTATTACTATTTTGGTCAATAACTTTACCGCCTAATGAATAGCCAATCGAAGGGGTCAACATCCACTCAGCATTGACCAATGATGAAAAAATTAAAAGTAACGCATTGAAAATAAATAAAAATATTTTACGCATATCTAAACCCTAGCCAAGTTTTTGACGATGCTTTTATTGTGATAGTAATGGCAGAATTATGCACAAAAAAACCACAATTCTTGAAGATACTTCACACCGATGCTATTACTTTGCTGGATGATCAAGGAGGTGTTATGGAACAAGATCTGAAATATGCATTAGCAATAGTCGTGATCATTTTTGGCATTTTACTGGGATTTGGAGCAATTACTCTTATCCACTAGCCTAGGTATTTATCGATGAATATCTTGCCGCTAAATTGTGGAGGCGTGGTTTCTGATGCTGGGCCGAAGCTCAACACGCAGCATTTTGCAAAATACATCGGTGGTAAACAGGCTTTGGTTGCTCAAGGTGGTGGCCAGAGAGGAATATTTACCGCTGGTGTATTAGATGCGTTTCTTCTCGCTAATTTTGATCCTTTCCATGAGTTTTATGGCACTTCGGCGGGTGCTATGAATTTGTGCGCCTTTTTATCCGGTCAAGTGGGGTTAAGCAAAGCGTTTATCTTAGAGTTGACCACTCGTAGCGAGTTTTTCCATTTATTGAGCTACGTACGGCGTAGGCAATATATCAATATGCAGTGGGCATTAGATCGGGTGTGTGAATCTCCTTATGCTTTAAATTTGGAGCTTGCTCGTCAAACGTTAGGTCAACGCAAGGCTTATGCCGCCGTGACTGAAGTTGATAACCTAAAAGATGCTTATTTGCCAATGTTGGGCAGTGATTGGCAGCAAGTGCTACTGGCGACTTGTGCGATACCGGGTTTGTACCCAGAACCGGTTACGTTTGCGGGTAAGAGCTACATTGATGGCGGTGTTTCAGCGTCGATTCCGGTGCAAGAAGCTTGGCGTAAACAAGCTCGTTGTATTACCGTGATCCGCACTGAATTTATCCCCGAGCATGATCATACCGCTGTGCCATCTGTGGTTGCTCTCCCAGAGTGGTGGCCCGAGCAGTTGAATTATTTACAACAACGATTACAGCATAAATGGTCAGGATGGCGTCAAGAGTGGCGTGATTTTCTACACCAGCAAAGGCTAAGAGCGAAGCTGCAGCAGGGCGAAAAACATTTCCCTGCACTCAATGGTGGGCGTTGGCTATTCGGTGCCGATGATATTTATCGGTTCAGCCACTTATTTGGCAGTCAATTTGATGCTGGGTTGGCCGATTTATTGATGGTGCATTATCAGACTTATGCATTGACCTGTGAATTTCTTAATCTGCAGCATAATGACACTTTTATTGTTCAAATTATGCCAAGTGAACCGCTGCACGCCAACTCGCTGCTCAGTTCATCACAAGCCTTACTGCATGATTATCAACTGGGTCTTAAAGCTGGCGAGCAATTCTTGACCACATATCATCAGGCAAGCGAATTATGTCGTTGATGGTTTGAATTGTCATTTAGATATTCACTCCGTGTAGTTGCCCCACTAAGGCATATCTTCTACGTCGATTATTGTCGGAATATAAAGCCCAATAATTGGATATAAAACACAAACTTCTAGAGATGTGCGTGATACTTGTCACGCCTATTTGACAAATAGCTTCACAATTACTTCGCAAAGTAAAAAAATTAGTTTGTTGTTGAATTTCGGAGCGCCGCATGTACATGGCTCAACCCGGCCATATTGATCATATCAAGCAGATCAATGCTGGCCGCGTATATAAACTGATCGACCAAAAAGGGCCAATCTCTCGTATTGATTTATCAAAGGAGAGTGAGCTTGCGCCAGCCAGTATCACCAAAATTACCCGCGAATTGATTGATGCCCATTTAATTCATGAAACGACAGTACAAGAAGCCACCAGTCGAGGGCGTCCTGCGGTTGGTTTGCAAACCAATAATTTCGGGTGGCAATTTCTTTCGATGCGTCTTGGCCGAGGCTATTTGACAATTGCGTTGCACGAACTGGGTGGTGAAGTACTGATCGATACCAAAATTGATATTCATGAAATTGATCAAGATGATGTACTTTCCCGTTTATTGTTTGAAATTGAAGAGTTTTTTCAAACTTATGCCACTCAGTTAGATCGGGTAACCAGCATTGCGATTACCCTGCCAGGTTTAGTGAATTCTGAACAAGGCATTGTGCTACAAATGCCGCATTACAATGTGAAAAACTTAGCGTTAGGACCGGCAATTTATAAAGCGACAGGGCTACCGGTGTTTGTTGCCAATGATACCCGGGCTTGGGCGTTAGCTGAGAAATTGTTTGGTCATGCTCAAGATGTTGATAATTCAATATTAATTTCTATTCATCATGGGTTAGGTGCTGGCATTGTGTTGGATGGGCGAGTGTTGCAAGGCCGACATGGCAATATTGGTGATTTAGGGCATATTCAAATTGACCCTAAAGGTAAACCATGTCATTGCGGAAATTATGGCTGCTTAGAAACGGTGGCATCTTCACAAGCGATTCGCGATCAAGTCACAACCCGTATTATGGAAGGGGAAGCGAGTTGCCTGGCTGCCAGTGAAGAAATTTCGATTGAGGATATTTGTGCCGCTGCGGCGGACGGTGACTCACTGGCTGTCGATGTCATTCAACAACTGGGCCGTTATTTAGGCGCTGCGATTGCGATTGTGATTAACCTATTTAACCCAGAAAAAATCTTGATTGGTGGTGTGATTAATCAAGCGAAAGCGATTTTATACCCTTCGATTGAGCAGTGTATTCGTGAGCAGAGTTTGCCGGTTTATCATCAAGATTTGCCATTGGTGGAGTCACGTTTTTATAAACAGGCGACCATGCCTGGTGCGGCATTGATCAAGCAGGCGTTGTATGACGGCCTGTTATTAATGAAAGTAGTAGAAGGTTAACTTAATGATTTTCTTGGTGAGAATATCAGTCTTACTTGGATTTTAAGCGTAAGCTAGCGGTATACTGTTAGCTAACTCTTTATTGAACGGAATTTTGTATGTCAAGCATTTTGAACACGGTCGATCAACGTACGAATCTGGTCGGTGAAAATCGATTGGAGCTGTTACTGTTTAGCCTCAATAGTCGTCAAATCTTTGCGATCAACGTGTTTAAAGTGAAAGAAGTCATCAAAGTTCCACGTTTGACTCGTATGCCAGGATCGCACCCACACATCACCGGAGTCGCCTCACTGCGTGGTGAGCCGGTACCGGTGATCGATTTACGTTCAGCGATTGGTTTCCCTCCCTCTCGAGATCCTGCGGCGGAACAAAACCTGATCATTACCGAATATAACCGTAGTGTGCAGGGTTTTCTGGTTGGGCAGGTGCGCAACATTATTAATACCGCGTGGACTGAAATCCAACCACCGCCCAAATCGGCCGGTAAAGCTAATTATTTGACTGCGATAACTCATATTAAAGAGCACAATCAAATCGTCGAGATTATTGATGTTGAGAAAGTGCTGGCTGAAATTGTGCATTATGATGCCTCGATCTCGGCACAAGTGTTGGATCATGCTTTGCTCGATAATATGGTAGGACGTACGGTGTTAATCGTTGACGACTCTTCAACCGCACGCAATCAAGTAAAAGATACCCTTTCACAGCTTGGTTTGAACATCATCGAATGTCGTGACGGTTTAGAAGCGCTGCATCTTTTGCAAACCTGGTGCGACCAAGGTAAGAATATTTATCAAGAGTTACTGTTGATGATCACCGATGCCGAAATGCCAGGCATGGATGGCTATAAGCTGACCAATGAAGTGCGCAATGATCCGCGCATGCAAGATCTTTATATCACACTGAATACTTCGCTCAGTGGCAGCTTTAATGAAGCGATGGTGCAGAAAGTGGGTTGTAACCGTTTTATTTCTAAATTCCAACCTGATTTGCTGGTACAAGTGGTTCAAGAGCGGCTGAGAGAAGTGTTGGCTTAATATTTTGACTTGTTCTAGACGCAAGGCTCTCACCTGAGCCTTGTGTAAACCGCGATGAATTACCATCATAGTGTTATCACAACCACAGCTGAGCTGTGATGGGTCATAATAAGGCGAGTACAATACCACCTATGGTTGCCGCTGCGGAAAGATATTGCCCTGCGGAGTAGGAGGAGTCCTCGACTTTTTTCATGTTATCTGGGTGATCCATACCTAATGCCCCATAGGTGAAAGATTCCACCTTATCTCCTACCGTCTTATCTTTACTGGTGGGAACGGTACTGCCTCGTTCAAGCTCCTGTAATGCCGCCAACAAGGCTCGACCTTCTTCTGATAAAGTCACTCGGTTCGATTCGACTGATAACGGTGTCGTTGTCGAGTCTGGCTTAATTGGGGCCTGAGAAATTAGATTGGGGTGGGATGGCCGTGTTTGTACGGTTCCTGCGCCTACTGGGTTCATTTCTCTCTCCTAACTCATCACTCAGATAATGTATCGGCGGCAATCGAAAAAACTTGTGCGCTTTTTGTTCGTTACCGATAAAAATAGGCAAGCAAATGCTGTGCCTATTTTTAGACCTGTAGTGATAGAGCCGAGTATTATTGGCAGATGAGATCAGTATTGCGATTTTTCAGCGCTTGGATTGCAGCCGCTTGATGGGCTTTTTGCACATAGCGCACTGGTGGCGTTAGCACCTGCAGTTGATAATCAAGGCTAGTATGGGTGACATCACCGACCGGGGTAATGATCACCACGTTGAGCTCTGGGTTACGACGTAGAATCGAGGCCGCGGTTCCTAATCCCTGTTGAGTATGGAACATACCGGCAATGTGCAATACTTGGCGTTCTGGATGGGCGGCAAGATAGGTAACAATACTTTCGGCCATGGTTTCATCCCAAGTCACTTGCGCAGCATACTGATTTTCGTTTTGAGCCGGATTGCCATGATGCATGGAAGCCATAAAGGTGCGTTTATAAGGCGAATCTTGAGTGTTGATTTCAGCTGCTAGCCACTGGCGCTGCTCTGGGGTTAGCCGCTCAATATACTCAATGCCGATTTGACCAATACAGCGCACGATGGGCTTCGGGGCATTAGCGGCTAGAATGGGCAGTTGTTGGCTTTTGGCCAGTTCGACTAAAGGGCGGTAGTCACTTTCATAATTTGGCCAAGCATTGCTTTGTTGGATCAGGTACTGCTCACCAATTTTACCCGCTAAATACTCATTGAGCACTGGTTGGGCATCACGGGTAAATTGCTCCATCGAAAGTGTCATCGCGTGACCCTGTTCGGCTAATTGTTTAAGCAGATCAGTCTGGAAGCGATGGATACCAGCGTGGGTATGCCATTCTCCTATCAAGATAACATCGGCATTTTTAATCTCAGACGGAAGTTGGTGAATAGAGATCCATTCACCTTGTGGTGTCGCCAGCTGATAATCGTAGAATGTATTGATTGGTGAGGGGGCTGTTGAGCAGCCGGTCAGACTAATAGCAAGAAACAGTGCAGCAATCATGCGCATAAAATGGCCTCCATAAAATGAAGCTTATGGTACTGGAGGCCTCTCATATACGCAATCAATGAGAATTATTATCAGTTATTTTCGTAAATAAACTCGCAGCATAAAATCCGCTTCACACATAAAAGTTTCGCTGTTGCCGACTTGCTGTTTAAATGTCTCACTGGCTCGCCATGCGAAAGGGGTCATTTGCAAAAGATCGGCCGCTTCTGAGCCATTGAGTGTCATTGGGTAGTGCAGTTGGCACTCTTCAACCAGTTCAAACCCATCTAAGGTCTCTGCTTGCTCTGGATGCAAGCGTACTTGGTCATAAATGCCTTGTTTAAATTGGTAGAGATGACGTGCAGCAGGAGTGACGGTGATCACCACGCCACCTTGTTGTACACAGCGCTGTAATTCACTCTCTTTGCAAGGGGCATAGATGCGGATCACAGCTGCAAGGCTTTGATCGGCAAATGGCAGTCGGTGGCTAGAGGCGACGGTAAATTGGCAATCTGGGTAGCGTTTTGCCGCGTAACGGATCGCGACTTTAGAGATATCTAACCCCACCGTTTGCGCCAAATCATCTTGTTGGCGCACAGCATTAGCAAAAAAATCGGTGTAGTAGCCTTCGCCACAACCAATATCCAGCAGGGTTTGTTGATGGCCGGTGAGGTATTTTTGGCACAGCTGCGCGACTTTTTCACGCATCGGCGCGTAGTGGCCGGTTTGTAAAAAACGTCGACGAGCTTGGGTCATCTCTTGGTTATCGCCGGGATCTTTGGAGCGTTTGTGCTGGACGGGCATCAAGTTGACATAGCCCTCTTTCGCGACATCAAACTGATGGCGATTAACACAAGAATAGGCGTTGTGATTTAGCACGAGTGGATGCTCGCAAAGGGGGCATAAAAAGGTCATGGTGGTCTCAAACAACGAAATTGACGGCTAAGTTTAGCGATAGTGGCATCAAATAAAAAGTGACACGCTGGTTTTAGCGCTGCTCAACTTTTACTGACTCGCTGAGGCTCGTAATTAAATCACGGCCTCAGCGAGTCAGTTGACTGGTTAGAAGTTAAAGGCGATCCCGGTTGAGAGGAAAGTGGATTTTTGATCAAAAAAGTTGATCACGTCATTGGTTTCTCGGATACCAGCCATGGCGTTCAGTGATACGTTTTTCCAGCCAAATGGTGCGCGATAAGCGTACAGTGCAAATGCACTCCAGCGTTGAGCATCGCGTGTTGCGGAAAAAATCGGGTGTTCGGTCTGGTAGTCTTCTTGGCCATAGCTGAGAGTCATAAATAATGCTTGCTGGCCGAAAAAATGATTGAGACTGAGTTGGTAATCTAGTGCATTAAAATCAAATGCATCTCCTTCGGCATCGCGTTTGGTATAGCTGACCTGCGGGACTAAAGACCAAGCTCGACTGATTGGTAGCGATACTTCGGCTGACATTTGTTGGTAGATACTGTTGCGATTGAGTAATCCTCTGTCTATAGCGCTCCATTTATCTTCGCTAGCACTCTGCTCTTTATCCACTTGGTAATCTAGATAGGCGTAGCGCAGCGTGAGCGGTAGTGCAAAAGGTGCGGTATAGGCGATACGCCCACCTTGGGCGGTGATATCGGTGGTCGATCTTGCCGCTTGTGTTAGATAAGGATCACGCCAGGTTTCATTAACTCCTGGCAGGGCAGGAAAATATGCCAAGGTGATTTGGCCAAGCTGATCAAATTTATGCGTAATTCCGAGTTCAGCTTGCAGTTGCCCTTCAATCACCTGATCGGAGCTTTGACCAGCAAAAAATTGAGTTTTTCCGGAAGCAAAAGTGTATTGCACATTACCTAAAGGCATGAATCGCATTTTAGATGTGGTGTGTCCCGATTGCTGTAAATTGGGGGTGAGCGCATTATCATCATTGGTATTCATCTGTGATTGAGTGCGTGCGTAAAAGCTATTAAGACTCAATGTGAAGTCCCAGCCTGGCTGATTTCTATCGGAAGAGGCTTGGGCGGTCAGTGACAGAGATAATAAAGGCAGCACACTAAGGTAGGTATAGAGGGGTTTCATTAGATTTCCAAATGATGCGGTACATAATCATTAATTATACCTTGAGCTATGCTAAGCGCTATGTTGAAAACGTAAATTAACGTGTAGGGCTACAACCGAAAAAGGTAACTGATTGAAAGAAAAGCAGTGTACGCGCTTTGGAAGGTTAAGTTCGTTTACAATAGCGTTAATTGCACTGCTTTTTAGGCGTTAGGCGAGTTTTTATTGTGCTGAAATGTGCGTGATTAATTGATAGCTTTGCCCCGGTTGTAAAGTTTTACCTGCGCTTAATGAGGGGGCGTGTAGGGTTGATTCAACACATAAGAAATGTCGATATCCTTCATCGTTCATATCGGCCATTGCTTGTGCACCTTGTAACCAAGGATTCCACACCACAGCACTATTATGGCCTTGATTTTCGATCATCACCTTGCGATTCAGTTGCGAGTCTTGAATAGTGACTAGTGCTTCAGGCTGGGTATAAACGCGATCTATCGCATCAGAGAGAGTCAGTGGCGCATGGCTAGAACAAATCAGGTTGTTTTGCAGGCTATCCATGTAAGTTGGGCCAATACCCGTGGTCTCGGTCTGTTGAATATCACCCACTTGAAGGTAGGAGTGCAGAGCGCCTGAAAATGTCCACGCTTGGTGATCGGTATTGGTAATATGCAGTGTTACTTTGAGGCTTGCTCCGATCTCAACTTGTAGACGCAGCTCAAATTGGTAGGGCCACAGTGCCAAGCTTTCACTCGTCACCGGTAATCCGAGCATTACTATCACACCTTGTTCATTTTCTCTATGCTCGATCAGTTGCCACTCTTGACTGCGGGCAAAACCATGTGCAGGGGCTGCAATGCGGCCAAACCAAGGCCAACAAATTGGGATACCACCGCGTAGCGCAGTTTTGCCATCAAAAATTGCTTGTGGGCTCATCCACAGCAGATCCGCTTGGCCTTGAGGTTGGAAGGAAATCACCTGTCCACCGTGTAACGAAATCGCCGCACTGGCTTTATCGTGCATAATCCGCACAATTTTTATTTGGTCTAGTTCTGCAATCGTAACGCAATCAGAGAGTACCGCAACGGTATTCAAAGCATGTAAATCCATCTTAATTTCCTTAAATCTGCATTTCAGCCGGATCTGAGATTGATATCGCCTTCCTACTTGAAGCGGCAGCGGTGTTCGTTCACTCCAATCACATAGTTTACCCATGCTCATGGGGACTTACTCACTTGTCGCCTAACTGCAACTCCAAGTTGTTGGGGTATAACATCAAGAGGTTCCAATATTGAATGACCAAATCCCAGATACCAAAAAGGCGACCCGAGAGTCGCCTTTTTGTCTAACGAATTTCTTCGCTAATCACCACATTACTTAGAGATGTGTGCGATCAGGTCAAGAACTTTGTTTGAGTAACCGATTTCGTTGTCGTACCAAGATACAACTTTAACGAAGTTATCAGTTAGCGCGATACCTGCTTTAGCATCGAATACAGAAGTTTGAACTTCACCGATGAAGTCTTGAGATACTACTGCATCTTCAGTGTAGCCTAGAACGCCTTTCAGTTCGCCTTCAGAAGCTGCTTTCATTGCTGCACAGATAGCTTCGTAAGATGCACCGTTCTTAAGGTTAACGGTTAGGTCAACTACAGAAACGTTGGCAGTTGGTACGCGGAAAGCCATACCAGTCAGTTTGCCGTTCAGTTCTGGAAGAACAACGCCTACTGCTTTCGCTGCGCCAGTTGAAGATGGGATGATGTTTTGAGAAGCACCACGACCACCGCGCCAGTCTTTCGCTGAAGGACCGTCAACAGTTTTTTGAGTTGCAGTTGTTGCGTGAACTGTAGTCATCAGGCCTGATACGATACCGAAGTTGTCGTTCAGTACTTTAGCGATAGGAGCTAGACAGTTAGTAGTACAAGAAGCGTTAGAAACGATATCTTGACCAGCGTAAGAAGCGTGGTTAACGCCCATTACGAACATTGGAGTCTTGTCTTTTGAAGGACCAGTCAGAACAACTTTCTTCGCACCAGCGGTGATGTGTTTACGAGCTGTTGCGTCGTCTAGGAATAGACCAGTTGCTTCAGCTACTACGTCAACACCGATTGCATCCCATTTCAGATCTTCTGGGTTACGTTCAGCAGTTACACGTACAGTTTTACCGTTAACGATCAGGTTACCGTCTTTAACTTCAACAGTACCGTTGAAACGGCCGTGAGTTGAGTCATATTTCAGCATGTACGCCATGTAATCTACGTCGATCAGGTCGTTAATACCTACAACTTCGATGTCATTGCGCTCTTGCGCTGCACGAAAAACGAAACGACCGATACGGCCAAAACCGTTAATACCAACTTTGATAGTCATTATAGTTGCTCCACAACTTAATTTCTGATTAAAGATAACTGGTAGTAAAATTACAGAATCCAGTTAAAAGCTGCAACAGATAATCGGGCTTAACTTGTTCAAAGTCAAAAAAAGCGCGGCTTTTTTTCACAATTGTTTGCAACTGATGAACTTTTAAACTTAGACCTGCGGGTTATGCCTACCAATTGGTGTTGCGTGTGGCGATATCTCCGTTCACACACATAACAAAATTGTACTTAAAAAGTGTAAAAAGTATGTGCTACATTGCTTGGCTTAGGCAAGTTATTTCACCAAGAAATGGTGATCTAAACGATAAATAATAAGGAAATCAACAGCGTGAAATTTACCTCAGAAAATCAGTGCAAGCCTGATGAATACTGGCGTGAGCAGTTAACCGAGCAGCAGTACCATATCTGCCGTCAGCAGGGAACAGAAGCGCCATTTTCCGGAATTTTGCTGCACAATAAAGAGACCGGTTTTTACCACTGTACTTGTTGTCAGACCGCACTGTTCAGTTCGGAAAATAAGTACGATTCAGGTTGTGGCTGGCCGAGTTTTGATGCACCGCTCAATCCACAAGCGATTCGTTATTTAAAGGATCTTACTCACGCTATGGTACGCACCGAAATCCGCTGTGCTGCCTGTGATAGCCACCTTGGTCATGTGTTTGAAGATGGCCCGAATACGACGGGGTTACGCTTTTGTGTTAATTCGGTGTCGTTAGTTTTCAACAAAAAGTGAATAAAGCGGTGAGTTTAGCACCGCTGATGTTGGTTTTTCCGACAATTCACAGCTCGGCAATGAGCGATTGTTTGTAGCTGCCATTACGCAGCGCTTTGGTGATGGTGTTAGCGATGCGATCCAGTTCAGCAAATTGCTGTGGATTAAACGGGTAGAGCCGTTTCATTTCTGCCGCTGAGGCAACCGCGACTCCAAACTCTTTGCTCACCATTGCCCACACATACGCCTGTTTTGGATTATGCAATGCATGATAATTACTGGCTAACGCTTGCAAGATCTCCACATTACGTGGTTTGCCATTACCCAGTTCTAGCGATCGATGCAACAGTTGCACTGTTTTGGCTTTGTCGCGATCGGTATAAAACGTAGCCAGTGCGTATTGCATTTCGGCGGTTTCGAGCGCGGGTTGGCCTTCGAGCTGCAAAAATGCCCGGCGAGCATGGTTATCACCAATTTGACTCCATAAAAAATAGAGTGCTGCGGGCGAATTGGATTGTCTGAGTTTGGCGACAATCCGCTCTTGATCTTGGGTCGCATTGATCAACGCATTAAAGCGATTCTCTTTGAGTTTGGCTTGGTCAATTACTTGGATCTGCGAAGCGAGCTCAAGGCATTGTTGATAGGTGCTGACCAATTGATATTCTTTGATGATCTTATCATCACTTGGTGATTTCAAAATTTCAAAACGATGCCAAATCAGGTCAGTGCGCGGAATACGGCATTGTCCATCACCGAGATTAAGCTGCTCACAGCGCAGGTTGGGGTTATCAGTACACAGTTTTTCGGTATTGTTACGATTCTCGAAACAGCCATTGAGCAGAGTTAGGCTAGCGACGAGCAGTAGCGGTTTAGTCAAATTCATGATATCGACCTGTGATCAAATACACTGATTTATTGGGTTATGGTTGACGAAACTAAAGCGTCATCTCACCACGCAGTACCTGTTGCATCCGAGTTTTCACCTCTTGATAAGACAGATTTTGGCTGAGCAGATAGTGCAGTTTGGCCAGTGCCGCTTCTGGCGTCATATCATAACCGCTGATCACCCCGGCATCGGCCAGCGCACAACCGGTGGCATAACCACCCATGTTCACTTTGCCTGCGAGACACTGGGTCAGATTGACCACCAATACCCCACGCTCTGAAGCCGCTTTCAACTGAGCCAGCAGTTGTGGGTTTTGTGGTGCATTACCTACGCCAAAGGTGAGTAGAATCATGGCATTCACCGGTTGGAGCAAAGTATTGCGGATCACCTCATGAGAAATACCTGGGTACATGGTGATCACTCCAATCGGTTGTGGCGTGATGGCGTTGACTTTAAATGCGCCGCTGGGTTTTTCATCCACTTTGACATTGGCACTGAGCTCAATATTGATCCCTGCTTCAAGCAATGGTGGCAGGTTTGGTGAACTAAACGCGCTAAAGCCATCGGCGTGTGATTTACGGCTCCGGTTGCCACGCATGAGACGATTGTTAAAAAATAGCGTGACTTCATTGATCGGGTAGTTGGCGGCAATATGCAATGCATTCAGTAGGTTAGCTTGGCCATCAGATCGCAGATCTGCAAGGGGGATCTGTGAGCCTGTTACAATTACTGGCTTCGCTAAATTTTCAAACATAAATGACAGGGCTGAGGCGGTGTAAGCCATGGTATCCGTACCGTGCAGGATCACAAAACCATCATAGTTGTCGTAGTTGGCGGCAATATCGTCGGCGATAATTTGCCAATCGGTCGGGGTCATGTCCGAAGAGTCGATTAACGGATCATACTCATGGATAGTAAACAGTGGCATTTCGGGGCGGTGAAATTCCGGCATCCCAGCGAGCTGTTTTTCCATAAATCCTGCTACAGGTACGTAGCCGTGGTCGGATTTTTTCATGCCAATGGTGCCGCCAGTATAGGCGATATAAATATGTTTTCTGGCCATTGCGAGAAATCACTCAGTGTAGGGAACAGTGCGGCGATTATAGCGAAAACTCTTGCAATAAAAAGAGGCGCTTCGAGTAAAGCGCCTCGCTAGATCAAGGGATGTGACCGAATAGACTATTCAACTTGGCAGGGCAAACAGAACGCATACTGCCCTTTAGGATCATTCAGTTGATTAAGTAAGTGGGTTTGTTGTTGCCACTCACCGAGCAAAGGTTGCAGTGATTTAGGCCACAGAGCGGCAATATCCAAACCCGCATTAATCCGTACTTGACCAAGTAGGTCTTGTAAAAATTGCTGGATAGGGCTCAATGGCTCTTCCACCCAATACAGGTTGTATTGCTCAAGCTTGGCCAGATCGGCGGCGAGGCGCACCGCGTCGTCAAAATCGCCCAACTGATCGATCAAGCCGAGATTTAGCGCATCTTGTGCGGTCCACACTCGGCCTTGAGCAATCTCATCCACGGCTTGGATGCTCAGTCCACGCTTTTCGGCCACCAGCGAAATAAAGCGTTGATAACCATGCTCAATACCCAGTTGAATTGCCTCTTTCGCCCCTTGGGTTAACCCTGTGGTTAAGCCTTGTCCTGCAAATGGCGTCGTACCCACTCCATCGGTATAGATACCAAGCTGGTTAAGCCCTTTTTCAAAGGTGGTGATCACGCTAAAAATACCAATCGAACCGGTAAGGGTAGTGGGTTGGGCGACGATTTTATCGGCGCTCATCGAAATCCAGTACCCGCCTGAGGCGGCAAGGCTTGACATGGAAACCACCACGGGTTTGCCTGCGGCTTGTAGCGCTTCCATCTCATTGCGGATCACTTCGGAGGCAAAAGCACTGCCTCCCGGGCTATCGACGCGTAATACGACCGCTTTGATATTGTTGTCGTTGCGCGCTTCACGCAGCAATCCAGCGACGGTATCGCCGCCGATGCTGCCACGCGGTTGTGAACCATCCATAATCGCGCCACTGGCGACTACCACGGCGATATCGTTAGCAGCATTATTCTGAGCTGGCTTGATGCTCGTTTGGTATTCGTAGTAGCTGATCGCGTTATAGCTCTCTTTACCATCACTGCCAAAAGTTTGGCTTAACGCTTGGCGCATTTGCTGACGGGTTGCCAATTCATCGACTAAGCCAACTTGTTGTGACAGTGCGGCTAAATCTCCGCCGACCGCTTTCAACTGTGCAACAAACTCATCCATGCTTGGGGTTAGCGCAGTGATCTCAATTTGGCGATTGCTCGCTACATCATCGAGATAGGCGCTCCATAGCTGAGTTAACCAACGTGAGGCGGATTCACGCGCTTCATCGGACATATCATCGCGGATAAAAGGCTCAATCGCGGATTTGTAGGTGCCGACTCGGAAGACATGCGTGGAGACCTCTAATTTCTCCAGCAAGGTTTTGTAATACATCGAGTAAGCACTGTAGCCTTTGAGCAGCACAGCACCATCTGGCGCGAGGTAAATTTTGTCGGCATAGCTGGCGAGGTAATATTGGCTCTGATTGTAAAAATCTCCTACCGCATAGACCGGTTTGCCGGACGATTTAAACTCGTTGATCGCTTTGGCGATGTAGCGCAGTTTGGTCAAATTGGTTTCTGGCATATCGGCCAGTGCCAACACTAATCCTGTGATTTTGGTGTCATTTTTCGCATGGCGTAGGGTTTCAACAATATCAAATAACACGTTTTCACGTGGTAATTCATCGCCAAACGCGCTGCCGGCAAAAGAATCCATCGCTTTAAATTGTGACTTTTGCTCCACAATCGGCCCAGAGAGATTGAGCACTAAAGCGGAGGATTGATTGAGGCTGGGCAGTGGAGCATCGGCTTGGGTATAAATAAAATAAATGATGCCAATGGTCAGTAGGAAAAAAAGATTAGTCAGTGCCAGCCTGATAAAGGTAAGGGTTTTCCAGATCCCTTTTAACAACAAACCAACAAAACGAAATAGTGATTTCATGGTGTCTCCAGACCAATAGAGTGCCCAGCACTCCAAGCTTCAGATGTATAATGCCTATTCACACAATGCAGCACATCCTACGTTATCTGATCAGGGCAAACAACCGTAACCTTACTCGTTGTTTCATTAATGTAAAAATATTTACCCACCACCAAGAGCGAATAGCATTGTCCGGTGATGGGGAGGCGCTTATTGATAAGCTACTACAAAATCACGGTTTTATTACCATGGACAAAGACATGGTCGTTGAGCACTTTATTGAGTGCTTTGCTCAGCACATTTTTCTCAACATCATGCCCAGCTTGCGCCATATCTTCGGCATTGAATGTGTGGTCAACCGGGATCACATCTTGCTTAATGATTGGTCCTTCATCGAGATCATTGGTAACAAAGTGGGCGGTAGCACCAATGATTTTCACTCCGCGCTGGTAAGCTTGCTGATATGGTTTAGCGCCAATGAATGCAGGTAAAAAACTGTGGTGGATATTGATGATCTTATGGTGAAATTGTTCCACAAAAGCTGGGGTGAGTACGCGCATGTACTTAGCGAGCACCAGATAATCCGGTTGATATTGGTTAATCACCGCTAATAATTGCTGCTCGTGCTGCTCTCGAGACAACCCCTCATGGGACACGCAGTGATAAGGGATCTCAAAGCGCTCGGTTAAACGCTGTAAGCTATCGTAATTGCCGATCACTGCGGCAATCTCAACATCTAAACTGCCATCGTAGTTTTTGATCAGAATATCGCCCAGACAGTGTGCTTCTTTGGTCACCAGAATGACCACTCGCTTACGTGTCGAGTCGATCAGAGTACGTTTAGCGCCTTCTGGCAGTGCGTGATCGAGGTCAGCCAGCAGCGTTGTATCGTTGAAATAACCTTCCAACTCGGTACGCATGAAAAAATGACTGCTGGCATTGTCGACAAATTCATTGTTATGAATGATATTGAGTTGATGCTTGTAACAAATATTGGTGATCTTAGCGATCAGTCCCGGCGCATCAGGGCAATGCGTCAGCAAGGTTTTTCTTTCCATTAATAACTACTTCCATGCAAAAATAAATATCCCCTAGTTACGACTAGAAGCCACATGATGACTTAGCGCAATCTCCTAATGGGGTAGTGCAAATCTTTGATTGTAAAAAACCAATCGGTGCTAGCTGAATGGTGATGCAGCCCGCAATCGCGTACCTATAATTAATCTATTATCAAAATAGATTCAATCGGTTTAGCCAAGCAATACACAGGTTTATCAGCGATTGCATCGTGATTTTCTTATTATTAAGAGTAGTAGGGTGGTGGTATGGATAAAGAACTTCTTGCACGTAAGTTGTATGTTGAGCGAGTTGAAGCGCTGCTTGGCGCTCAGTCACTGAATGAGAATATGTTAGAAGAAATGTGGCAGCATCGTACCTCTCCAGGGGATGCCGCTAAAGCGCTGACCAATAGCCCCATTTCTGCTGGTGAGCGACCCGCTTGGTTGGCTCGTTATCTGCATCGCAACTAATACTTACTGTGTGGTGCGCGTGAGATTGTCATTCGCACCACTGTCAAAAACCTGCCATAATCGCGCCATTTCCGTTGCACACTGAACTGGCATGATTGAAAAAACCTTCTCTCAGCAAGGCGCATTAGGCCAAGCGATCCCTGGCTTTCAACCGCGACAACCACAAGTCGATATGGCCAAAGCAGTGGCCAGCGCGATTGCTCACCAAACTCAATTAGTGGTGGAAGCGGGTACCGGCACCGGTAAAACCTTCGCCTATCTGGTTCCTGCTTTGTTGAGTGGCAAAAAGGTGATCATCAGTACCGGTTCAAAAAACCTGCAAGAGCAACTTTTTCACCGCGATTTACCCTTGATGGTCAGTGCATTAGGCTTTTTTGGCCAAGTGGCGCTGCTGAAAGGGCGAGCCAACTATCTATGTCTTGACCGTTTAAGTCGGCAAATGATCGAAAGTCATACTCCCGAAGCTGATCCGGCACTACTCACTCAGTTGGTCAAGGTACGCAGTTGGGCATCGAGTACCCAAAGTGGCGATTTAGGTGAATGCGATGATTTGGCCGAAGATAGCCCTGTGATTGCGACAATTACCTCAACCAATGACAATTGTTTAGGTAAAGAGTGTCCGAGTTATCAAGAGTGTTTTGTGTCCAAAGCGCGGCGGCGCGCTATGGAGGCCGATGTAGTGGTGGTTAATCATCACCTCTTTTTGGCCGATCTGGCGATCAAAGAAACCGGATTTGGTGAGTTAATTCCCGAAGCAGAAGTGTTTATTTTCGACGAAGCCCATCAATTGCCGGATATTGCCAGCCAATATTTTGGTCAATCGGTATCGAGTCGCCAAGTGCAAGAACTGGCGAAAGATATTGAACTGGGTTATCGCAGCGAAGCGAAAGATATGCGTCAACTGCAAAAAGTCGCCGATAAGCTGCGCCAAGCGGCGATGGATTTGCGGATCATGCTCGGTGAATCAGGCTTTCGCGGTAACTGGCGTGAAGTGCTGCAAACCCCCAGTGTGGCCAGAGAAATTGCTCGGCTCAATGAAGCGCTGCAATTTGCGTTGGATGTGCTCAAATTGGCGTTAGGACGCAGTCAACTGCTTGATACCGCCTTTGAGCGCGCGACACTGATCTTAGGCCGCATTCGCCGCGTGTGCGATGTGTCGATTACCGGATATTCTTACTGGTATGACACCACGCCCCGCCATTTTAGCTTACATATTACCCCGCTTTCGGTGGCGGATAAGTTTCGTGAGCAGATGGCCATTAAAGAAGGGGCTTGGATATTTACCTCCGCTACGCTGGCGGTTAACGACGATTTTAGCCATTTTACTCAACGCTTAGGATTAACGCCCAGCGCGCACTTTTCACTAGTCAGCCCGTTTGATTATCAAACACAAGCGGTGCTTTGTGTGCCACGTTATCTGCCGGAGCCCAATAGCCCTGGGCTGGCGGATAAACTGGTGCGCATGCTGGCCCCAGTGATTGAACATAACCAAGGGCGCTGTTTCTTTTTGTGCACCTCGCACAGCATGATGCGTGAGTTAGGTGAGCGTTTTCGATCTCGTTTAAGCTTGCCAGTGTTAATGCAGGGGGAAACCAGTAAGCAAAAAACCTTGGCTGAATTTATGGAGTTGGGTAATGCACTGTTGGTGGCTACGGGCGCGTTCTGGGAAGGGATCGACGTGCGAGGCGATGCGCTCAGTTGTGTTATCATCGACAAACTGCCGTTTACCGCTCCTGATGATCCACTGTTGAAAGCGCGGATTGAAGATTGTCGTTTGCGTGGTGGTGATCCATTTGCGGAGGTACAACTGCCGGAAGCTGTGATCACCCTTAAACAGGGGGTCGGACGTTTGATCCGCGATCAACATGATAAAGGGGCGTTGATCATCTGTGATAATCGGCTGGTGACCCGTGATTATGGTGGGGTGTTCCTCGCCAGTTTACCGCCGATCCCTCGCACACGGGATCTGGACATAGTCACCACTTTTCTACAACAATGAGCGGTGGCTAGCCTTAGCGGTGCATCATCCTTTATCATTCAATCATCAATTTGCTGCTAGGCTAATTCATTACTGCTGCCATTGATGAACCACAACATTAGTCATCACTGCAATTATTTAGAGAGATTCATGAGCGTAAAAATTCTCGCCTTAGATACCGCCACCGAGCGATGTTCTGTTGCCTTATTAGTCGGTAATACGGTTTATTCACGCAGCGAAATCGCGCCACGTGATCACACCAAAAAAGTATTGCCAATGGTGGATGAAGTCCTTAAAGAAGCCGGCATCACACTTGCCGAATTGGATGCTTTGGCGTTTGGTCGTGGTCCAGGTAGCTTTACTGGAGTACGGATCGGCATTGGTATCGCGCAAGGCTTGGCTTTTGGTGCGGATCTGCCGATGATTGGTATTTCAACTTTAGCGGCCATGGCGCAAGCGGCGTATCGCTTACAGGGCATGACTCATGTTGCCAGCGCGATTGATGCGCGGATGGAAGAAGTGTACTGGGGGCGCTATGTGCGTCAAGCCGATGGTAGTTGGCAAGGGGTGGAAGCGGAGTGCGTGATTGCTCCTGCGCAGTTAGCCACCACACTGCTACTAGATGAGCAAGTCGTTAACGATGAGCCGATGTGGGGGCAAGCGGGTACGGGTTGGGCCGCTTACCCAATGCTGGAAAGCTTGCCGCTGCAAATGCAAGCTTGTGATGTGCTCTACCCAGATGCGCAAGACATGGTGTATTTGGCTCAGTTTGAATTAGCACAAGGCAATACGTTCAGTGTTGAACAAGCGAGCCCAGTTTATTTGCGTGATACGGTGGCATGGAAAAAATTGCCTGGCCGCGAATCATTGTAGCATCGTAGCGAGGCACACTGATTGAGTGTTGCTACACTCAGTCAGTGAGCGATAGGAACAGTATGGTTGCAATTAATGGATTACCTTTGCCGCGTTTGCCTAGTACTAACAAAACGGGCAAGGTCGGCAAAAAGGGTCAGGTTAGCCAAAGTGAGAGTGGTAGCCGCGTAGCTTCGACCAGTAAAGTGGCTAACGCGGTGGCAGAGTCGATCCGCTATGTCGATCCGCTGCAGATTGATCGTGCGCAAGTGCACTATGATTTGCCAGCAGGGCAGGCGAGAAAAGCGCTGGAAGAGTATCTGGATGTGATGAACCAAGCGCGTAAAGAGGAACTTGCTCAGTTACTTGGGGTCGATATTTACATCTAACCATAGGATAAAATCGATGCAAAGAGATGTTGTAAAACCACTGATACTGCTCGGCGCACTATTGCTTAGCGCCTGTGTTAGCTTGTCGCCAGAGCTTGGTGATTCCGATGATAAAAGTATTGTGACCCAATATTCGGTTTGGTTGGATCTTGATCCGGCGATGCAGTCTACCGTGCGAATGGGCGGTGTGATCGCGAGTATCAGCAATCAACAAGATCGTACTCGAGTCGAATTGGTCAATCTGCCGATCGATAGCTCAGGCCGACCAGATCTGCAGCAAGATCCACAAGGTCGCTTTGTCGCTTATGTCGCCGGGTTTTTAGACCCGATCACGTTTGCGGAAGGGCGGCTCATGACAGTGTACGGCACCACGGCGGAGCCTGAGCAAGGTAAAGTCGGTGACTATGAGCAGCGTTATCCGGTGATCAGCGTGCAGGGCTATCGCTTGTGGCGGGTTGAAGAGCGAGTACAACTGGATGAGTTTGGCTCTTATATGTTCCCGTGTCGTGGCTTTTATTGTGGGCCGCGTTCGATGCAAGAACGCGAAGGTAAGATCATTCAACAAGTCAAATAAAGCGGGTTGTTCGAACTAAGCGGTCGAATTGGACTTGTTGCCCGAGGTTTGGCCAACGTTTCGGCTGACAAGATGGCCTCTGCTTTCGCTATTTGCTCAACTTATCACCAAAAAACCAAGCGGATTGGTCAT
Source organism: Vibrio chanodichtyis (assembly GCF_028863985.1). Classification (NCBI taxonomy): domain Bacteria; kingdom Pseudomonadati; phylum Pseudomonadota; class Gammaproteobacteria; order Vibrionales; family Vibrionaceae; genus Vibrio; species Vibrio chanodichtyis. Next base: position 246,597 of record NZ_JARBFT010000004.1, read on the forward strand.
TCGCTTGGTGCTTTTATCGCAAATTGTTATAGTGCCGCCTTTCTTGAGTGGGCGGTCAAATCTGGGCCGCGCGCTCTGAACTGGTCAGATCGAGTGCTACACATCGGTAGCAATCTTTATGCGCTCAGCTTTGTGAGTTGATTCTCGCCACTGCACCAGTATCCAATATACGCTAAGTCATTGATCTTCCACCTATGAGGTGCGGCATAGATGATTGGCTTAGTTAACAAAATTTAAACCCGTGCTTGAGGCTTCCGTGCTCAACCACTGCGGCTATGCTGTAATAGCGAAGCATGTTTATGTGACCGCTGTATGACCAATCATAAAAATAGCGTCAGCCAATAACGAGGAGTATTACCGTGGATAAACCCTGGCTTTCATGTTATCCGAAAGACGTTCCGGAAACCATCAACCCTGATCAGTACCTCTCTCTGGTCGAAATGTTTGAGCAATCAGTACAGAAGTACGCCGATCAGCCTGCATTTATGAATATGGGCGCGGTGATGACGTTTCGTAAACTGGAAGAACGCAGCCGAGCTTTTGCCGCCTATTTGCAAAATGAACTGAAGCTCAAACAGGGTGATCGGGTTGCACTGATGATGCCGAACCTGCTGCAGTATCCGGTGGCACTGTTGGGTATTTTACGTGCAGGTATGATCGCAGTGAACGTCAACCCACTGTATACGCCACGTGAGTTAGAGCATCAATTAAATGATGCCGATGCGCGCGCTATCGTGATCGTCTCCAATTTTGCCAATACCTTAGAGCAGATTGTCGCCAAGACCAAGGTTAAGCATGTCGTGTTAACCAGTTTGGGACAAATGCTGCCACGCGCCAAAGGCACGCTGGTTGATTTTGTGGTTAAGTATGTAAAAGGTATGGTGCCGAAATACGATCTGCCTGGTGCGATTTCTATGCGTAAAGCGCTGTATAAAGGCCGTCGTTTACAGTACGTCAAACCGATGATGTCGGGGGATGATATTGCGTTTCTTCAATATACCGGTGGTACAACCGGAGTGGCGAAAGGTGCGGTACTGACTCATCGCAACATGGTCGCTAACGTGCTGCAAGCCAAAGGTGCCTATGGCCCTGTATTGCAAGAAGGGCGCGAGTTGGTGGTGACGGCGCTGCCGCTTTACCATGTATTTGCTCTCACCGTAAACTGTTTGCTGTTTATTGAAATGGGCGGACGCAACTTACTGATCACCAACCCACGTGATATTCCGGGCTTTGTCAAAGAGCTGCAAAAATACCCATTTACCGCAATTACTGGGGTCAATACTCTGTTTAATGCGCTGGTCAATAATGAAGACTTCCACGAGCTGGATTTCAAACACATGAAGCTGGCTGTGGGCGGAGGCATGGCGGTACAGCGTGCTGTTGCGGAACGTTGGAAAAAGACTACCGGTGTTCATTTGCTTGAAGGTTATGGCTTAACTGAGTGTTCACCACTGGTCACCGGTAATCCGTACAATTTGAGTGATTATACTGGCGCGATTGGTTTACCGGTGCCTTCTACTGAAGTACGAATTGTGGATGATGAAGGCAACGTGCTGGCCAACGATCAAGTGGGTGAGCTGCAAGTACGCGGACCACAAGTGATGCAAGGCTACTGGCAACGTCCCGAAGCGACTAAAGAGGTACTCAGTGAGGACGGTTGGTTAGCGACCGGTGATATTGTTAAATTTGATGAGCAAGGCTTGCTCTACCTGGTTGACCGCAAAAAAGACATGATTCTGGTCTCTGGATTTAACGTTTATCCGAATGAAATTGAAGATGTGGTTGCGCTGCACGGCAAAGTGTTGGAAGTCGCCGCGATTGGTCAACCAAATGATGTGGCGGGCGAACTGGTCAAAATTTATGTGGTTAAACGCGATCCTAGCCTGAGCAAAGATGAGTTAATTAGTCATTGCCGCCAATATTTGACCGGCTATAAAGTGCCTAAACAGGTCGAATTCCGCGATGAACTGCCAAAAACTAACGTCGGTAAAATTCTGCGTCGGGTGCTGCGTGAAGAAAATGACGCACAATTATCGGCACAAGCACAGCAAAACGCATAAGCTTGATTGATCCGGTGTGTTTCTAATATCAGAATGCCGGCGGTGATTGCCGGCATTCTGCTTTCAAAAGAGGATGCACTTCTTTTGCACAACAACAGCGAGTTATCTGTGAATTATCAAATTATTACCCAACTTAGCGATTTACAACGCGTTTGCCTTGCCGCGCGTGATGCGGATGTGGTGATGCTGGATACCGAATTTGTCCGCACCCGCACTTTCTTCCCGCAATTGGGGCTGATCCAGATGTTTGATGGCGAAAATTTATCGCTGATTGATCCGCTGGCGATCGCTGAGATGACCCCATTGGTCGAGCTATTACAAGACACTTCGGTGTTAAAAGTGCTGCACGCCTGTGGTGAAGATTTGGAAGTGTTTCAAAATGCGTTTGGTTGCACACCATTCCCGATGGTGGATACCCAAATTATGGCGGCATTTTTAGGTTATGGACTATCGACAGGATTTGCCGCGTTAGTGCAAGATCAACTGCAAGTCGAACTAGATAAAAGTGAATCACGCACCGATTGGTTAGCGCGGCCATTGAGCGAAAAACAGATGGCTTACGCTGCGGCGGACGTTTTTTATCTATTACCGATGTACGAGCAGTTAGTGGCGCGAGTCACCCAAGCGGGTTGGTGGGATGCTGCATTGCAAGAGAGTGAACAGCAAGTCGCCAAGCGGATAAAAGTCAGCAATCCGGAGCTGGCATATCTAGACATTAAAGCGGCGTGGCAGCTTAAACCGAAAGAGCTCGCCATTCTTAAACCACTTGCCACTTGGCGTTATCAGGAAGCGGTCAAACGCGATTTGGCGCTTAACTTCGTGATTAAAGAAGCCGATTTATTAACCATCGCACGTTTAGCACTACGCAGCCCGAAACTAATGGAAGAACAAGGGGTGGATCCTCATGCTATCCGCCGCCATAGCAGCAAAATTATTGCCATGGTTAAAGCTGCGCGTGAGACACCGGCAGAGGCCTATCCGCCAGAAATTGTACCGATTATGGAATACCCGGGCTACAAGCAACTGTTCAAACGTTTGAAAGATGAAGTGAAGAATGTGTCGCACAGCAGTGGATTAGCCAGCGAGTTTTTGGCTTCCAAAAAGCAGCTTAATCAACTGCTGAGCTGGGTATGGAAGCACGATCGCGATCCAGAACGTTTACCCGATTTGATGCAAGGTTGGCGTTTACCGCTGCTTGGTGAAAAACTGAATCAATTGGTGTAATTGACATTTACCGCGCGCAACATGGTAGCCACTCAGTGCTAATCCGCTGACTAAACCGGCCAAATGTGCCTCAGTAGCAACTTGCGCGCCAATCAATTCAGCGGTGCTGGCTGAGGCACCAAACCCTAACTCCCATACCACTTTTGCGATCACGCCGATCACCAACCATCGACTGCTGGTGCGGCCTGCGAACACTTCGTTAAGTGCGTAGTAGGCAAATAAACCATGCAAGGTGCCAGATAGTCCGACATACCAGTGAATGTTAGACAGCAAGATCAGCGTACCGACCGCGAGGCTGATCAGGGTGATTGGGATAAGCAGTTGGCGGACACAGGGTTTAAATAGTCCGCAGATCAGCCACAACGCAGCAAGGTTCATTGCCCAGTGTGCAAAGTTGGTGTGGGCGAAATTTCCTGTTAGGATGCGCCACCATTGACCTTGTTGAATCGCGCTTAACTGCCACTGGGTCAGCTCATGCAGTGGTGGCCATTGCAGAGTTAAACTTAATAGGCTGATAGCCAATAGCAGCAGGTAAAGATTCACAGCATGTCCCGTTATTGTTCCGAGTGTGGTAAAGCGCGTAAAGCGTGTTTGTGTTCATCGATTGTCGCCTTAGACAGTGCGGTCGAGCTTATCATTCTTCAACATCCTACGGAACAAAAGCGACCACTGGGTAGCGCGCGGATCTTAAGTTTATCGTTGGCGAATTGTCGGCTGTGGGTGGGCGAGGATTTTCGCCAGCATGCAGAGCTAAACCAACTGCTGGCGGAGCCAGAAGTAGATCATTTTGTGCTGTACCCTAGCCATCAGGCGCAAGATTGCACTTTGCTGACGCGAGATCCGCAGCGCAAACAGCGCGTGATCCTACTCGATGGCACTTGGAAAAAAGCCTACAAAATGTGGCAGATCAATACTCAGTTACACCAGTTAGCCAGCTTACGTTTACCTACTGAGTTGATTGGCCAGTATCGGATCCGCAAAGCGCCAAGCGCAACCGCACTCTCCACCGTCGAAGCGGGTTATTATCTGCTGCAGCACTGGGAGCCGGAGCGAGATTTTTCACCGCTACTGAGTGCGTTTCAGCACATGATCCAATATCAGATTGAGCAGATACCCGCAGAGATCTTCGCGCAAAATTATCGCTCGTGACGCTGATGACCAGTGATGACGATGGTGAGTTTCTATTATCGCCCGTTGCCATTTTCTATCGCTCGTTACTGACGGTCCGTTACTGAGCGGGGGCGTCGCGCGTTCAATAATGGCTGTGGGCTGAGAATAATTGCTGATGCAGTCGCTGCGCGTAGGCATCGGTCATCGCGGCGATATAATCGCAGATCACGCGCATGCCTTGCTGCTGTGATTGGGCATGCCGCCATTTTTCTCCGGTGGCTTGTGGTAACAAACGTTCAGGATCGGCACTCAAAGCCTCAAACAGATCCATGATCAACTGCTGACCTTTGTATTCAAAGCGCTGCACTTGTGGAATTTGGATCACGAATTGGCTGACAAAGTGTTTCAGCACTTCCAGTGCGCTGGCCATGTGTGGCTCAATATAAGCATTAAATGCCAACAGCTCATTATGAAATGGTGCCTCAACCGGTTTGACGCTAATACTGGTCAGCAGCGCGTTGACAATCCCGCCAATCGCATCTTTGCGTACATAATGTTTGCCGCAAAACAGCATATCACTGAGCTTGGCAATGTGCGCTTCAAACCAAGCATCACCACATTCCGCTAGCTGAGCGGCCGCCGCTTCTTGCCACTGGCTGCGGGTTACCATGCCAAGGACAATCGCATCTTCCAGATCATGCACCCCATAAGCGATGTCATCCGCCAGCTCCATAATCGAACAATCGAGCGATTTAAAGCGGGTTTTACGATGTTGATTCGCCGCGTTTGGCAGATCGCGCATCTGGCCGATCCGTTGGCGATCGCTTGCGGTTAATGGGGCAAATACCCAATCCAAACTTGACTTATCACACTCATAAATGCCTTTCGCTGGAGCCCAATCTTTAGCTTTCAATTGACGTTGGTGGGCCACTGCGACTGGAGAAGTGGCGGCACGAGTGGCACTCAGTAGCGCAGGATATTTTAGCAGCCCAAGCACGGTGCGGCGTGAAAGGTTCATGCCGTGGTGTTCGGTATAAGGCTCTAAGCTAGTGACGATGCGAAACGTTTGGGCATTGCCTTCAAAGCCGCCGTGATCACGCATCATATAATTAAGAGCGATTTCACCGCCATGCCCATACGGCGGATGACCAATATCGTGGGCGAGACACAGTGAATCAATCAAGCTGTCAGAGGGAAGTAGCTCTGCAAACTCTGGTTGCTTTAGCTGGATCTGCGCAACAATACCGGTGCCGATTTGTGCGGCCTCCAAGGAATGGGTGAGGCGAGTGCGATGAAAGTCATTGAGGTTAGTGCCGTGTACTTGAGTTTTGGCTTGTAAGCGCCGAAAAGCCGCCGAATGCAGAATGCGCGCGCGATCGCGTTGATAAGGCGTGCGGTGATCATCACGGCGAATTTTGTGCTCATCGTTATTACGGGCTAACCATTCTGGGCTCAGGGATACTTGCATCGCATTACTCCTTGCACGAACTTTCTTTTACTTACAATACCTTAACTGACTACGGTTTAACTTAGCGTGGCTTAACTGATTTCGTCCAGCGTTAATTCAAAACTCGGTGCGAAGGTGTGTAAAAAGTAAGCCATTTCAGGACTATGCCGTTCACGTAACGTTACATCGAGACGCTTTTTGGCTTGGGCATATTCATGGTTGCCGGCGCTGAGTTCTTCAAGGCATTTTAAATAAGCACAAATGGCATCCGCTTGTTTGACGATCGCGCTCTCTTGCGGATCCGCGGCATTAGAGATCAGAAATGGCCGAAACTCCGGCTGCAACTCCTCGGGCAGCATGCCTAATAAGCGCTGTTCGGCGGCGGCCTCGATTTTTTTGTATTCTTTAGCAATATCGGGGTTGTAGTACTTAATTGGGGTGGGGAGATCGCCGGTCAGCACTTCGCTGGTATCGTGATACATCGCCAGCAGAGCAATCCGTTCGGGGTTGAGTGAGCCGGCAAATTTCTGGTTTTTGATCACCGCCAGTGCATGCGCCACAAACGCGACTTGCAAGCTGTGTTCTGAGATATTTTCACGGGAGATCGAACGCATTAACGGCCAGCGTTGGATCAGTTTCATCCGTGCGAGATGGGCAAAAAAATGGCTTTCTGGCATAGCGAACACTTCCTTAGTGATGACAAGAGTATGGCAATAAAACACAGGCTCTGTTCAGTGTACTGATACAGAGCCTGTTTTGCCTACCTAAAACCGAAAGCGCTTAAGTTATCTGCTTGCGGTGGCAACATCGCTTATTGGTGATAGTTGGTAATAAAGCGCTCGAAACGGCCAATCGCAATTTCGAGATCTTCAACGTGTGGCAGGGTGACGATCCTGAAGTGGTCTGGTCGTGGCCAGTTAAAGCCGGAGCCTTGTACCAACAGTACTTTTTCTTGTATTAAGAAATCGAGCACCATTTTTTGATCATCTTTAATCGGGTACATCTTTAGATCAATTTTCGGGAACAGATACATTGCACCTTTTGGCTTAACGCAAGAGATACCCGGGATTTGGTTGATCAGTTCCCAAGCGCGATCGCGCTGCTCTAGCAAACGGCCACCGGGTAATATCAGCTCATTGATACTCTGATAGCCGCCGAGCGCGGTTTGAATCGCGTGTTGCATTGGCACATTGGCACATAACCGCATCGACGACAGCATATCTAAGCCAGCAATATAGCCTTGCGCATGCTGTTTGGGGCCGGTCAGAAACATCCAGCCGCCACGGAAACCACATACCCGATACGCTTTTGAGAGTCCATTGAAGGTTACGACCATCACATCGTCGGTTAAGGTTGCCACCGAGGTGTGTACCGCGCCGTCATACAGCACTTTGTCGTAAATTTCATCGGCAAAAATCATCAGCTTATGTTGGCGAGCAATCTCAATGATCTCCAACAGGAAATCACGGCTATACACGGCACCGGTTGGGTTATTGGGGTTGATCAGTACAATGCCGCGAGTTTTTTTGGTGATTTTGCTGCGAATATCATCCAGATCCGGATACCAATCCGCCTGCTCGTCACAGATATAGTGTACGGCGGTACCGCCAGACAAAGCCACTGCCGCAGTCCATAATGGGTAATCTGGTGCCGGGACCAGCATTTCGTCGCCATTATTGAGCAAAGCTTGCATCGCCATCACGATCAGCTCAGAAGCGCCGTTGCCGATGTAGACATCTTCGACATCCAAACTGCGGATGCCTTTTTTCTGGTAGTGCTGCACTACGGCTTTACGGGCGGAGTAAATGCCTTTTGAATCACAGTAACCTTGTGAAGTGGGTAAGTTGCGGATCACATCGACCAGGATCTCGTCTGGGGCATCGAAACCAAATGGGGCTGGGTTGCCGATATTCAATTTCAGTATTTTCTGCCCCTCTTCTTCCATGCGCTTAGCATGTTTAAGTACTGGTCCTCGAATGTCATAGCAGACATTATCGAGTTTTGACGACATCCCGATATTTTGCATTGTGATTTTCCTGAAAATAATCTGTTCTCTTGTCCAAACTACACTAACTTGCGATTTTTTAGAATAAAAATCTAAGTAGGTCACAATTTAACACGCAACACTAGGTTGACCGGATCACTTACGCTAGGAAAAGATACCCCATAACCTTGATTTCATAAGGCTCTCTCAATAGAGTAGCCACTGTTTACCGAATCTCCCTCTACGAGGTCGCTTTGTTGCATTTTTATCAGGCCGTTGCTCAATTGATGGAGCAAATCCGAGGCGCGAAGGATCATACTGTTCGTTTCACTCAGCGTTTGGCAGAAAAGCCACCTTTTGCGCTGATTGACTGGCTGGACGCTCAGCCGATTTTCCCTAAATTTTATTGGCAATCGCGTGATACCCGTGAAGAAGTGGTCGCGTTAGGTCAAGTGTATACCTTTACCGATCCCGCTCCGGCTTATGCGATGTTGGGGGAACAACAGCGCGTGTGGGGAGGCCGTTCATTTGATGGCCATACGGCGAAAAATCCTCAGGCGATGGCTGGATTTTTCTTTTTGCCACAAATTGAATTAACCCGCTTGGATTCGCAGTGGTCATTGGCGGTCAATTTGAACCATCAACCACAGCGCACTTTGCATGCGCTGCAAAAACTGCAGCAACAGGTACCGATTTTAGCACCGATCACCGCCCAAGTGCCGACGCTCGAACATACGCCGAATGCCAATCAATGGCAGGCGTTGGTTGAAAAAGCGCTGGCGGGTATTGCCGATCAGCAGTTTAAAAAAGTGGTGTTGGCACGCAAAACCACGCTGAATTTAAGCGCGCCAATTGGAGCTGCACAACTGCTGAAAGCTAGCCATGCGCATAATCACCATAGCTTTCATTTTTTACTGGCAGTGGATCCTGAACACGGCTTTATGGGTTCCACTCCTGAGCGGCTTTATCTGCGCCAAGGGCGCAGTTTACAGACTGAAGCTTTGGCTGGCACCATTGGTCGTGGGGTGGATGCCGTGCAAGATCAGCAACTGGCAGACTGGTTGACTCATGATGGGAAAAACCTCAATGAAAATCAGTTGGTGGTGGAGGATATTATCGCCAGTTTAACGCCCCATGCCGAGCAAATTACCAGCCAACCTGACGCGCAACTGGTGCAATTGCGTAAAGTGCAGCATTTGAAAAAGCACATCGATGTTCAGTTAAAAGCAGGCGTTAACGGCGTACAATTGTTGGCTGCCTTGCAACCGACCGCAGCGGTAGCCGGTCTGCCGCGTGCCAGTGCTTTGGCGTTTATTGCCAATCACGAACCCTTTGCCCGAGGCTGGTATGCCGGCTCAATGGGCTATTTTAGTCATGCTCAAGCTGAATTTTGTGTCGCGATCCGCAGTGCGCTAGTGACCGAAAATCAGCTGCAACTTTATGCGGGGGCGGGGATTGTACCTGGCTCGATCGCGCAGCATGAATGGCAAGAATTAGATAAAAAGCTGGCGACTTTGCTGAGTTTGATCAGCGATCATTTACCGGTGGAGATCGCTTAATGGAGCACGATCAAGCGTTATTGAATCGACTTTGGTGTCGAGTGTTATTAGAAGAGTTAAGCCGCTTAGGCGTGACGCAAGTGTGTATTGCTCCCGGCTCACGTTCAACGCCACTGACATTGGAAGCCAATGCTCACTCGGCTTTTACCTTGCACACTCATTATGATGAGCGCGGTTTAGGCTTTCTGGCGCTTGGTCTCGCCAAAGCCAGCCAGCAACCGGTAGCGGTGATTGTCACGTCCGGCACGGCGGTGGCTAATCTCCTGCCCGCGCTTGCCGAGTCTAAACTCACTGGCGAGCGTTTAGTGGTACTGACCGCGGATCGTCCGCCGGAACTGGTGGATTGTGGTGCTAATCAAGCGATTGTGCAGTCAGGCATTTTCTCTCAGCACGTTACAGCCGCGCTTGATCTGCCGAGTCCAGCAGTGCACCATCCACTGTCTTGGTTACTGACTTCGATTGATCACGTGCTGGCGCAGCAAGCGCGATTGGGTGGTAGTGTGCATATCAATTGCCCTTTCCCCGAACCGCTCTATTCCAATGGCGATGAAGCGATCTATCAATCTTATTTACACAGCGTGCAGCGTTGGTCCCAACAAGCGCACCCTTATACGCAGATCCAACTACCAGCGGCGGCCAGTGTGCCGGCCTCGATCGAGGGCTTTCAAGGCAAAGGCGTGGTGATTGTTGGTTCGCTAACCTTAGATGAAGCGCAAGCTGCGCAGCGTTTTGCTAAAGCGCTGGGCTGGCCGCTGCTGTGTGATCCACAATCGGGAATCAGCAGTGAATGGGCTCATTTTGATTTGTGGCTGCAAAATCCTAATGCACGTCAGCAGCTTAATCAGTGTCAATTAGTGGTGCAATTTGGCGCGCGGATCGTCTCGAAACGCTTAAGCCAATGGTTAGCCGCTTGGTGCGCGCAAGGCGCTGGCGAGTATCATTACATCTCCCCACAAATTGCCCGCAATAATCCATACCATGCCATGCAGCAGCAGTGGCAGTGTGACATTCCGGTGTGGGTTGATGCGCTGCTCAGTAAACGGCTGGTCGGACAAAATACCCAGCAAGGCTGGGCCAATGGCTTGATTGATTACGCACGCTCCGTGCGCCAGTTAGCCCAGTTACATTTCTCGGCCTCGGGATTAAGTGAGGTGGCGTTGGCGCTGGATTTAACCGAGCGCGCCGTGGATGCAGATCTATTTTTAGGCAATAGCCTGATTGTGCGTTTAGTCGATATGTTAAGTGCGGTCAATCAGCGTCAGGTCTTTTCTAATCGTGGTGCTTCGGGAATTGATGGTTTGGTGGCCACCGCGGCAGGTGTGCAGCGCGCACGTCAACAACCTTTGCTGATGCTGATTGGTGATACCTCACTCTTGTATGATCTCAATTCGCTCGCTTTGCTGCGCCAGCCGCCACAACCGGCGGTGATTGTGGTGACCAATAACGATGGCGGGGCTATTTTTGATCTACTGCCGGTGCCGAGTGAGCAGCGTGCGGCGCTGTATCAAATGCCGCATGGGATGAATTTTGCGCATGCAGCGCAGCAGTTTGGCCTGGCTTACCACGCAGCACAAACCTTGGAACATTACCAAACCTTGGTTGAAGAGCATTTGGCACAAGGCTCGGGCACCCTGTTGATCGAGGTTAAAACACCGCCACAGCAAGCCTCGCTGCACATTAAACAGCTAAGCGCGCAAATTGATGCTCTGTAGTCGGTTACACTTTGCCAAACCGAGCGCCTCAACTCCGCTCGTGGTGTTGGTACATGGCCTACTCGGTAGTGGTGCCGATTGGCAGCCGCTGTTGGCACATTTAGCAAAGGTGAATTGCGCAGTGCTGACACTGGATTTACCCGGGCATGGCGCTAATCCAGTCTTATACTGTGATGACTTTCACCAAGCGACGGCGCTTATCGCACGTACGGTGCAAGCCCAAGTTACCGGTGAGGTGCCGGTGATATTGGTTGGCTATTCACTCGGTGGGCGGCTGATCATGTATGGATTGGCGCAAGGGAGTTTTGCATCGCTCAATTTGTGCGGCGCGATTATCGAAGCCGGTCATTTTGGACTCACCGAGCAGAGCGAAAAAATGACACGTTGGCAGCATGATCAGCAGTGGGCACAGCGTTTTACTCAGCAACCGATTGAGCATGTGCTGAGCGATTGGTATCAACAAGCGGTATTTAGTTCACTAAATGCTGCGCAAAGACAAACTTTAATTACCCAGCGCAGTGCTAATCTTGGTGCCTCAGTAGCACATATGTTACTGGCGACAAGTTTGGCTAAGCAGCCTGATTTGTTGCCAGCCTTACAAGCACTCAGCTTGCCAATCCACTATGTGTGTGGTGAGCGTGATAGTAAATTTCAGCAACTCGCCGAGAGTAGCGGGTTAAGTTACAGTCAGGTAGCGCAGGCGGGGCATAATGTCCATCATGAACAGCCGCAAGCGTTGGCTGCGATTATACAAGCGATGATCCACTCAAGCTGCAATTGAGTGATAACCACAATGGGAACCTCCATGGCTAAAACGATAGGTATTTCTGAACAAGAACTCTACGCTCCAGTGCTTTGGCAAGATTGCACTGGTGATTATCAAGATATTTATTATCACAAATCACAAGATGGGATTGCCAAAATCACCATCGCTAGACCTCAAGTACGTAATGCGTTTCGTCCCGTGACCGTGAAAGAGATGATCCACGCGCTGAGTGATGCCCGCTATGATGAGCAAGTCGGAGTGATCATTCTCACTGGTTTAGGCGAAGAGGCTTTCTGCTCTGGTGGCGATCAGAAAATCCGTGGCGATTACGGCGGTTACCGTGATGATTCAGGTACTCACCATCTCAACGTGTTGGATTTCCAACGCCAAATCCGTACCTGTCCAAAACCGGTGATTGCCGCCGTTGCGGGTTGGGCGGTAGGTGGCGGCCATGTGCTGCATATGATGTGTGATCTGACCATTGCCGCTGACAACGCTCAATTTGGCCAAACTGGGCCGAAAGTCGGCTCTTTTGATGGTGGCTGGGGCGCATCCTACATGGCACGGATTGTGGGTCAGAAAAAAGCGCGCGAAATCTGGTTCTTATGCCGTTTCTACAATGCACAAGAAGCGTTGGATATGGGGCTGGTCAATACTGTGGTACCTGTGGCTGAGCTGGAAAAAGAAACCGTGCGTTGGTGCCGTGAAGTGCTGCAACATAGCCCAATGGCGCTGCGCTGCTTGAAAGCGGCACTCAATGCCGATTGTGATGGTCAAGCCGGTCTGCAAGAGCTGGCTGGTAACGCGACTATGTTGTTCTATATGACCGAAGAGGGGCAAGAGGGACGTAACGCGTTTAACGAAAAACGTCGCCCAGACTTTAACAAATTCCCCCGTAACCCTTAATCACACGGCGGCATAGTGGTATAGCGGTATCGTGCCACACTGGTATGAGATTATTTGCTCTGTGATTAGACGATAAGCCGAGAGGGTGCTCAATGGTCAGTAACCCTCGGCTTATTTTTTCGTTTTGGATAAGGAAGCGCTTCGCATGCGTCATGCAACCCTCTATCGTTACCAACTGCCGATGGATAGCGGCGTCATTCTTCGCGATGAGAAATTGACTCAGCGTGAAGGTCTTATTGTTGAACTGTGTGAAAACGGCCGCACAGCTCGTGGTGAAATCGCACCATTACCGGGCTTTAGCCTTGAAACCTTGGCGCAGGCAGAGACTCAAGCGCAAACCCTGCTTGAGTTGTGGGTGGATCGGCAAACTATCGATTGGGATGCGCAGTATCCATCGGTGGCTTGCGGGCTTTCAATGGCGCAATACCAGCTGGATCAAGCGCTACCGATGCAAGGTAATTATCATGTTGCGCCGCTGTGTACTGGCGATCCTGATGAACTGCTGCCCGTGCTGAATAATTTGCCGGGGCAGAAAGTCGCTAAAGTTAAAGTTGGGCTGTATGAGCCGATCCGTGACGGTATGTTAGTCAATCTATTTTTGGAATCGATGCCGGATTTAACTCTGCGCTTAGATGCCAATCGAGCTTGGACGCCCGCTAAAGCGCTCAAGTTCGCACAATACATTGCTCCCTCCTTGCGCAGCCGTATCGAGTTTTTGGAAGAGCCGTGTCAGTCACCCAGTGACAGCATTGCCTTTGCGATGGATACCGGGATTGCGATTGCGTGGGATGAAACCTTGCAACAGGCGGTACGGGATGCGGATTTTGTGTTGGATGATCTACTCGGCGCTAAAACGCTGGTGATCAAGCCAACCTTGATTGGCTCGGTGTATCGAGTTGCCGCTTTGGTCACGAAAGCCAACGCGCTGGGTTTGCAAGCGGTGATCAGTTCAAGTTTGGAATCCAGCTTAGGGCTGAACCTATTGGCGCGTTTGGCGCAGCAATTGCTGCCTGATCAAGTGCCCGGACTCGATACGATTGGACTATTCCGAGCGCAATTAGAAACCCCTTGGCCCGATAGCCAATTGCCGGTGGTGGCACTACAAGATCAAGCAGTGGTATGGCGCGCGCAATCAACCCAGTAAATCACCTGTGGCAAGCATGGCTTGAGCGCGATCCACAACAGATTGCGCTCGAGCATGCTGAGCATGCGTTGTCATGGCAAATGTTGGATAGACAGGTTGGGGATTATGCCAATGCGCTGCGTGAGCAAGGCGTGCAACCGGGAGCGGTGGTGACGCTGGTTGGCAAAAATCATCTGCACAGCGTGCTGTGGTTTTTAGCTTGTATGCAAATTGGTGCATTGTGTGCTTTTCTCGCCCCGCAGCCTTTGGCTCGTTTACAGCAAAAATTATCCACCCTCTATGCTGAGCAAAGTACTAACTATCTTTGGTTGGCTCCTTCTTGCGCGCTGAGTGCCGAAGAGCTGAAACCGCTTGCGCGTTATTTACTCAGTTTGCCCGATCCGCAGTGTGGATCCGTGCATGGAGAGCCAGCTTCTCGACCATTCAGTGCCGCAACCTTGGCGACCTTAATTTTCACCTCCGGCTCGACTGGTGTTGCTAAAGCGGTAGCGCATACTCATCAACAGCATCTTGCTTCCGCACAGGGTTTATTGGCGGATTTTGCCTTTAGCCAAGCGGATAATTGGTTGTTAAGCTTACCTTTGTACCATATCTCAGGCGTGGCGATTATTTATCGCTGGCTAGCGGTAGGAGCGAGGCTCAAGATCGGCACCGGCGATCTTGAGCGCGATATGCTTGGGGTGACTCACGCTTCATTAGTGCCAACGCAATTAAAACGTTTGTTAGACCGGGGACAGCCGCTCGATTTGCAGCGGGTGCTACTCGGTGGCAGTCATATTCCGTTAGCGTTAGCGGAGGCTGCAGCCCAGCGTGGTATTGATACTTGGCTCGGTTACGGTATGACCGAAGCTGCCTCCACCGTAACTGCCAAACGTGTTGATGGCGTGATGGGCAATGGTCAGCTATTGGCTGGGCGTGAGCTGCGTATAATCAATGGGCGAATTTTTATCGCAGGGCAGACGCTGGCTGCTGGTTACTATCAGCAAGGAGATCTGCGGCCACTGACCGATCGACAAGGTTGGTTTGATAGTCAAGATCTTGGACATTGGCAGGAAAATAACCTGGTGATTGATGGCCGCGCGGACAATTTGTTTATCTCCGGTGGCGAGAATATTCACTGTGAAGAGATTGAAGCGGTGTTAATTCAGCACCCACAAGTGCAAGTAGCGATTGTATTGCCAGTTCAAGATGATGAATATGGTGCGCGTCCGGTAGCGGTGGTACGCACTGAACAAGCTTGGGATCAAGCACAAGGTGATGCTTGCTGTCACGGTAAACTCGAAAAATTCAAATGGCCTATTGGGTACTTTTCGCTGCCTGATGCGCTGCTAGATGGCGGCATTAAAGTTTCACGCGCCGCCGTTAAAGCGTGGCTAGCGGTAGAGCAGCCTAATCTGACGGTACTGTAAGTGGCCACTATTAGCTCATTAAGGGAGAACCATCTGCGTTAATACAATGTAGCTATAGTAGTGCATATGATGTTCGCCGATCGGATAAATTTTTATGCTAGGGGCTAGCGTGATGGCGAGAAAATGGTGACGTACAGGGAAGTAACTAGCGATGCAGATACTATTTTTGATTGGATTGATTGTATTAAATGGCCTGTTTGCCATGTCAGAAATTGCTTTGGTCGCAGCAAAGACCAATCGATTGAAACGGTTAGCGGAAAAACATCCAGCGGCTAAAATTGCCCTTGATCTTAAACACACGCCAACCCGTTTTTTATCAACGATTCAAATTGGTATCACGGCGATTGGTTTATTGAGTGGCATTGTTGGAGAAGCGGTATTATCGGTGCCTTTAGCGCAACAGATGGTGCTCTGGGGCATACAGGCAGATCAAGCTAATGTATTTTCTACCACAATCGTGATCATTGGGATGACTTATTTTGCGATTGTGGTTGGAGAGCTGGTTCCCAAACGTTTTGCTCAATCTCAGGCGGAAAATATTGCCGTATTAGTAGCATGGCCGATTTATTGGCTGTCAAAATTAACCCGTCCATTTGTGATATTGCTCTCTTGGTCGACAGAAGTTGTGCTGAAATTGCTCGGACAAAAACATCAACATGACGTTGTTACCGAAGATGATATTCATGCCATTGTGCGTGAAGGTTCTGAGTCGGGAGTGATAGAGCAAGGTGAGCAGGAGATGATACGTAATATTCTGCAGTTAGATGATCGCTTGGTCAGTTCAATGATGACACCACGAGGTAAGATTGCTTTCATCGATATTGATCAACCAGTCGAGCAGCTCACTCACAGTCTCCGTTCGATCAAACACAGTACCTTTCCAATATGCCAAGGCAATATCGACCAAATTGTCGGCACGCTGTCAGCTAAAGTCTTATTAAAACAAGCCGATCAATTGAGTGCACAAGTCGTCTTGAGCTTATGCCAAACGCCGGTATATATTCCTGAATCTATGCGTGGCCTTCGTTTGCTAAGCTATTTCCGCGAGTCTGGTATCGAAATGGCGTTTATTGTCGATGAATATGGTGATATTCAAGGCTTGGTGACTCTGCACGATATTTTGGAAGCGATTGCTGGTGAATTATCCAATGATCCCACTTACCGATGGGCTACGCTGCAAGAAAATGGATGGATATTTGATGGATTGATTCCGATCAGTGAATTAAAAAATCGGCTCGATTTAGTGCACATTGAGGGCGAAGATAAAGGACTACATACCCTCAATGGCTTACTTACTTGGCATTTGGGACGTTTGCCTGAACAAGGTGAGATGATTGATTGTCAACAATGGCGCTTTGAAGTGCTTATGGTCGAAGATAACCGAGTGCTGAGTGTTAAAGCTACGTCACTGGAAACTTAACGCCAATCGCCGCGTAACTCGGCAACCTGTTGTTGCATCTTCGCGGCAGTTGCTTGCTGCGGTGCTACTGGTTCTCCCACTTCAATTTCTAAGCGTGCGCGGAAGCGACGCGGTACGCCTTGGCAGGCTCGGCCTTTATAACGGCTGAAATAGCTTCCCCATAACCCTTTGATGGCTAACGGGATCACTGGCGCTGGGCTGCGTTGCACGATCAGATCTAAACCGCGCATAAAGGGGCGAATTTCGCCATCTGCGCTTAAATGGCCTTCTGGGAAAATGCACACCAACTGGCCAGCAGTGAGCGCCTGTTCGATTTGATTGAAAGCGCGTCGCAATGAAGCACGATTATTGGCTGAAATAGGGATCACCCCTGCGCGGTTTAAAAACCGTTTTAGGAGTGGCCAATTCGCGTACTCTTCTTGCATCACAAAGCGGATTAAGCGTGGACAAGCGGCACTCAACAGCAGGGCATCTAAATAACTAACATGGTTACATACCAACAGCGCGCCACCTTGCTCGGGGATCAGCTGCATATTTTTATAACGTACGCGATACAGAACATGCGAGGCAATCCACAGCAAAAAGCGCACACTAATAATCGGTAGTTGGCGCAACATGGCCAATGCCACCACGCTATTGGCTACGGCAAGTAAAGCAAACAGTTGTGGAATCGTCAGTGCCAATATCGAAAGGCAGACTACACCGAGCAGCGCACTGCCGACCATAAATAAGGAGTTATAGATATTTAACGCTGCAATAATTTGCGCTCGCTCGGTCGCTTTGGCCCGTTGTTGCAGCATGGCATATAAGGGGACGATGAAGATCCCACCGCACACGCCAATCAATAGCAGATAAGCAAAAATTGGCCACAATCCGGCATAAGCCACAAAATCACTCAAGGTGGTAAATTGCGGAAGATCGTTTGGGATTGCGCTCGCCATCAGGTAGCCAAACAGACTCATCCCCAAACTACCGAGTGGCACGATGCCCAACTCAATACGATGTCCAGAAAGCTTATCGCAAGCCAGTGAACCCAGCGCAATTCCAATCGAGAATAAAGCCAGCAGGAAAGAGACCGCCGCTTCATTGCCGTGCAAATAGAGGCGAGTGAAATTCGGAAATTGGGTTAGATAAATGGCTCCGAGTAACCAAAACCAACTGATGGCCATGATGGCTTGAAAAATGGCGCGATCACGCTGAGCTATCTGTAGGGTTTGTTTGGTATGAGTCAGTGGTTGCCAGCGAAAATCGAGATCAGGCGCACTGGCCGGTGCCAGTGGAATGCTGCGGCTGGCCAGATAACCGAGTAGCGCAAACAGCACAATCGCGGCTGCGGCTAAATAGCGAGCTTGCTCCGCGGAGGCGAGAATCCCCGCGCCCACCGTACCGAGCAAAATGGCGAGAAAGGTGCCGGTTTCAACCAAAGCATTGCCCGGAACTAACTCTTCGGCGCGTAAATGCTGGGGCAGCAATGCGTATTTGACCGGGCCAAAAAAGGCCGATTGAGTGCCCATTAAAAACAGCAGTAACAATAAGATGAGATAGTTTTGCGTCATCAATCCAATTGCACCACCGAGCATAATCGCAATTTCCAGCAATTTTACCTGGCGAATATAGCGTGATTTTTCTAGCTTATCGGCCAGAACCCCTGCGCTGGCGGAAAACAGAAAAAACGGCAAAATAAATAACCCAGCGGCCAGATTGATAAACAGATCACTGGAGATCGGTAAGGCTTGCGTGCCAGCAAACGCGACCAGCAATAACAATACATTTTTGAAAATATTGTCGTTAAATGCGCCAAGAAACTGCGTGATGAAATAGGGTAAGAAACGGCGATCAGTTAAGAGCGCGCTGGTTAAATTAGCCATAGTGTGTCAAGCATTACCAGTTAGCGAGATAGTGATTGAGCAGATTATCAATCAATGAACTGCCATCCATCGGTTGATTAGCAAAAAATTTATCATCCACACTCAGCATGGTGATGCCGTGTACTCCGGCCCAAAGCACTCGGCTGGCTTGCAGTACTTCTTGCTCGGAACGCAATGGCGCTAACACTCGCAATAGTTCTTCTAACATATTGGTCATATTATCGATGCGTTGTGCTTGCCATTCAGGCAGCGCCTCACCATTCATATTGTGTTCAAAAATCAGTTGCCAACGATAAGGGTTATGCTTGGCAAAATTATGGTAGCAATAAGCCAGTTGATAGAGAGCATCTTTCGGGTAGGGGGTAGATTTTAGCGCTTGTTGTGCTTGCTGTGCCAGTTCATCTAAGGTTTGCGCGACCACATGCAGCAGCAGTAGGTTGTAGTTACCAAACACGTTAACCAATGTGCTTGGTACATAGCCAATCATCGTGGCGACCTTACGCAAGCTCAGTTCATGATAAGAGTGCGTATCGAGAAACTGTTTGACGCTCTCTAGGGTGAGAGCCACCAGCTCTTCTCGGGTGTGATCGTTTCGTCTTGCCATGATGTGGATTCAATAATGAACAATGTTCGATAGTCTAATCATCCCCTTAACTAGCGTCAACGAATCGATTTGCAATATTCTGATACATGTCGATAAATGCAAAACATTTCCATCGCGAGATGAACTGGCTATAGTGACCCAGTAAAGATAGATAAGCTCAAAAGCCCCATAACATCGACCCCTAAGGAAGTGTATGAAACGTTTGTTTTCGCTCATTGCGTTAATCATGGTTTCGGTTGCGGTAACCCCGATTGCTGAGGCCAAAAAATTCGGCGGTGGTAAATCGTTTGGTAACAAGAGTTACAAAACCGCTCCGGCACCGAAACAGCAGCAACAAAGAAACGATACTTTAAAAAAAGATGCCACCAATCCTGCTGGTTCAGCCAAAAAAGGCTTGATGGGCGGCTTGCTCGGCGGCTTACTGGCTGGTGGTTTACTGGCCGCATTCTTTGGTGGTGCATTTGAAGGTATCCAGTTTATGGATATCCTGATCATGGGGCTAATTGCTTTCGTGATCTTTAAATTGATGCGTGGACTATTGGCTTCTAAGCAGGGCAGCATGAATCAGTCTCAGCCACAACCGGCTTTTGGCGGTATGCAGCGTACCCCATTTGAGCAATCGAATGTACACAACTTTGAACAGCCTCAAACTGTGTCTAGCGGTTTTGGCAGCGATGCGCAAAGCGAAGTTCCTCACAACTACCCAGCCGGTTTTGATCGGGTTGCCTTTGTGAATGGGGCGCGTGAGCATTACCGTATTTTGCAAGGGGCATGGAACCATAACCAGCTTGAGACTATTCGTGAATATGTATCGCCAAGCTTGTTTGAAGATCTTAAAGCGGAGCGTGCAAACTACCCAGGTGAACAACATACTGATGTGATGTATGTGGATGCTGAAATTGTGCGTGCCGATTACGATGCTAACCGTGCCCATTTAAGTCTGCAGTTTAGTGGCCGTTATCGCGATGCGGTAGAAGGGATTGAAGAGAATATTGATGATGTATGGCACTTAGAGCGCGATTTAACTGAGCCAAATGCGCCTTGGTTGATCGTCGGTATTCAAGGTTAATCTCTGCCACCATTAAGCTTTTGTAACGCACCCAGCATCGCTGGGTGTTTTTTTGTATAGAGAAAACCCCCAGCTAGGCTGGGGGTTCAGTAAAGCTTTCAGCTATAAGTCAGTTATCTAACCCCT